>WQTL01000325.1 GCA_009786275.1 Bacillota bacterium
GCACCAGAGGATCGACGGCAGCGCCACGACGAGCCAATACAGCGGCCCGAGCAGAATCGACTGCACGCAGTGCCCGAACTCGTGGATGCGGGTGTCGTGGACCCAGCCCTCGTTCCTGTCTGGGTTCATGAAGATGAACATGCCCAGCGAAACCCCGCCGAAGTTTTTGGCGCTCACGTAGGTGACGACCGCCCCGTGGAAGCGCTCGTGGCGGCATTTGCCAAGCAGCAGCAGGAAGCCGATCCCCCCCGCGATATTCTGGCTCAGCGCCCAGGTCCAGTGCAGCAGATAGAACACAATCAGCTTGAAAGACTTCATTTGTGGTATTTCCCCCCCGTTTGAATTTGAACCGCCCGGTAAAGCTGCTCCAGCAGCATCATACGTGCCAGTTGATGCGGGAACGTCATGGCGGAAAGGCTCAGCCGCAGGTCTGCCCGCGCTTTTAGATTTTCACTCAATCCATATGAGCTGCCGATGAGAAACGCAACCTCGCCGCCCTGCCCCTCCAGCCACGCGGCGAACGCCTCCGAGCGAAGCCCCTCGCCCTCCACGCACAGCGCCGCCGCCGCCGCCCCCCGGGGAATCTTCTCCCCCGCGAGCTTCGCCTCAGCCTCAAGAGCCTGCCTCACCTGTGCGGGCGAAGGCTCGCCCGGCAGAGCGGCAGGATTCAGCTCGATGGTCTCCAGCTTGCACCAGGGCCCCAGGCGCTTTTCGTATTCGGCGCAGGCCGCGCGCCAATAGGGCTCCTTGAGCTTGCCGAAGCAGATGAGTTTCACGCGGCGCATAGGCCCTCCGTGTAGGGGGCGGCGTCCCCGGCGCCCCAAAGCATTGGCTGTTTTAGATGAGTATGATGTTTTATTGGAACAATGCAAAGGCGTCAGCCGCTCTGCGGATGCCGCCCTCAGACCGCCCGAGGCGGCCGGCTCCCTCTCGCCGGCTTTTTATGCCTTAGCATAAAAATGCAGAGCTCCGCCCGTAGGCGGTGAGGGTGTATCGCGGAGCGACGCATCTTCGTGCGGCCTCTTGGCGTTTGCGTGATTTATGCAAAAGCAAAGCTTTGGCGTGGCCAAGGTACTACAGGGCCGTGTTATCTGTTGAATTGCTCCTCCACCACGCTGCCGCCGGCGTATTGCTTGCGCAGGCGGGGCTTCTCGATCTTGCCGGTGGCGTTGCGCGGCACGGGGGCGAAGATGATCTTGCGCGGGCGCTTGTAGCGCGGCAGGTCGCCGCAGAAGGCGTTGATATCGTCCTCGGCGCAGGCCATGCCGGGCTTGAGCTCGACGATGGCGCAGGCGATCTCGCCCAGGCGCAGATCGGAAAGGCCGATGACCGCCACATCCTTGACCTTGGGGTGGGCCCGCAGGAAGTCCTCGATCTGCACGGGGTAGAGGTTCTCGCCGCCGGTGATGATGACGTCCTTCTTGCGGTCCACCAGGTAGATGAAGCCGTCCTCGTCCTCCCGGGCCATATCGCCGGTATGGAGCCAGCCGCCCTTGAGCACCGCGGCGGTGGCCTCGGGATCCTTGTAGTACTCCAGCATGACGCCGTCGCCCTTGACGGCCAGCTCGCCGACGTCGCCGCGCGCCACGGTGGCGCCCTGCTCATCCACGATTTTCGTCTGCCACTTGTAGCCGGCGATGCCGATGGCGCCGACCTTGCGGGTATTCTCCAGCCCCAGGTGCACGCAGCCCGGGCCGATGGACTCGGACAGGCCGTAGTTGGTGTCGTAATCATGGCCGGGGAAGCGCTCCTTCCAGCGGCGGATGAGGCTGGGCGGCACCGGCTGCGCGCCGATGTGCATCAAGCGCCAGGCGTGGAGGTCGTAGTCCTCAAGCTTGAGTTCCCCGGCGTCCAGGGCGTCGAGGATATCCTGGGCCCAGGGGACCAGCAGCCACACCACCGTGGCGCCCTCCCAGGAGGCGGTCTCGAGGATCCAGCGGCTCTGGGTGCCCCGCAGCAGCACCGCGCGCCCGCCGGAGAGCAGGCTGCCGAACCAGTGCATTTTCGCGCCCGTGTGATACAAGGGCGGGATGCACAGGAAGACGTCCTCGCGGGTCTGGCCGTGGTGGGCCTGCTCCACCTCGCAGGAATAGACCAGGGCCAGGTGGTTGTGGAGGATCGCCTTGGGGAAGCCCGTGGTGCCCGAGGAGAAGTAGATGGCGGCGATGTCGGCGTCGTGCAGCGTGACCAGGGGCGGGGCGGCGCTGCACTTCGAGGCCAGGGCGTAGGATAAAGCATAGACGGGGCGCTCCCAGGGCTCGCCCACGAAAAGCTGCATCGAGAGCTTGATTTTGTCCTGGATGGCGTTCATGCGGCTGACGAACTCCGGGCCGAAGATGAGGATGTCCGCGTCGGCCAGCTCCAGGCAGTAGGCGATCTCGTCGGCGGAATAGCGGAAGTTCATGGGCACCACCACAGCGCCTGACTTCAGTACGCCGAAGTAGATGGGCAGCCACTCGATGCAGTTCATCATCAGGATGGCGACCTTGGTGTCGCGCTTCACGCCGCTTTCCAGGAGGAAATTCGCGAACTGGTTGGCCTGCTCGTCGAAGGCGTGCCAGGTGAGCGTCTTGCGGTAGCCGGAGCGCACGTTGCGCTCCACCAGGGACAGCTCCTTCCAGTCTGGCTGCTTCTTTTCCAGCTCGCGTATCTCGGGGTTGACCTCCACCAGGGCGATTTCGTCGCCGTAGTGCGCGGCGTTGCGGGTGAGGAATTCGGTGATGGGCATGGTGGGCCTCCAGGAAGAGATAAAAATAAGCGCTTTAGCACTTGAAAGCGATAAAGTACTTGTGTATGTATTATACCACTTTTTCGGGGGTTTGTCAAGGTTTTTTTGCGGGGAGACCACGCCGCCGAATTGGTAGAGCATTTGTCAAGGGTGAATGTCCTATTTTCTGAATTTTTTAAATTTGGCTTAATCGCAATTCTTCAAAACGCGGCTATGCGTATTTTAGATATGGTTCCAGGTGTCATTTTTGCGAAATTTTTCGCCTGTGACGCATGAAAAAAGTCGGGCCATCCACAGGACACATCCTCAGCTTGAAAAAAGCGTGTCAATAAGATACTGGTTCAGTTCCCCGTCTAGAGGGTAGCCGTAAAATGCCGGGAAGCTCCATTCATGAACAATATACACCTGACCTTCCACCAAAAGAGGCATAACGGTGATATGGGCCAAGCCATCCTTGCTGTAGGCGTACAGTTCTTCGGGCATGCAGCCTTCAGGCACAGGCACACGCATTTGGTCTTCCTCGGATGCGGAGAGTTCCAGTAGCCTTGCGAAAACTCCGGGCTGTAGGTCAATATCCCTTGCGTCTGTAGTGAAGTACATGAACCGCAGGCATTGTGTATCGTAGCGGGAGAGGTTACCATACCATGCCTCGATAGCCGAGCGCTGATCCTCGCTGAAGAAGGCCGTGCCGAATTGTAGGTCGCGCACATCGTAAAAGTCGAAGCCTCCCTCATTTGGGATAGGACACACAGTTTGAATATCGGGGTCTGTCATGCCGTACCACAGCACGTTTAGAAACTTTTCTCCTGCGGTTTTGTCGCTGTGCTTGATATTGGCGATGGGCTTTGTGCTGTTTTGGCTAAAATCCAGCCAGATGGGTGTGTCAGAAGTGGGCATGCACAAGGGTTCATTGCTGTTGAATCGGGTATAAACTGCGCCGTTCATGTCGAAGCGGACGGGAGTGGAGTCGATTACTGGCGGCCAGTAGATAGTCTTGCGTGGTAGTGCGAAGTTACCATAACTTCCCGCAAACCAAGACAGCAGCCCATACAGTCCTGCCAATATGATCGCCGTGTTGAGTAACCCGCGTAGAATCCTAATAAACAGCTTACGTTGGCGCTTGCGTTTATAACGCTGCCAAGCGACGAAAATCACCCATGCGAGCATAAGAAAAAACAATATCATGAATCCATCTCCTGCGGTTTTATCTACATGTATTATACAGCTTCTTTTCCACAGGCGCAAGCTTTTTCTCATCTTCTGACTTCCTAAAATACAGACCGAGTTAGAGAATGGGTCGGTGGATTCGTGCCGACAGGCACGAAAGCCCTCCGCAAGAGCGCACGATACCACCGAAGGTGGTATATAAGTGCGCCCTTACTGGCGCAAGGGGAAAAGGGCGCTGCTTGTTCCCTGCGCCGTGGATGCGACTTAGGCGCGCCGCACATTTTCCGCTTTGGGCAATCAATGGCTTAAGCTATCGCCTGCTTATGGATTCCTTTCACTTATCATTGACACCCGGACGCTTTCGCATGGTAAAATTTGTCGAAAGCGGTTGATTTTTCTTCACGGGCTGTGGTATAATGGAGATGGTGCCGTGCTTGTCCGGCGCGGTCGGTTCTCCTCCTGGAAGTAGAAGCAGGTTCCGCGGAAGGAGGATAGAGCATGTTAGAAATATTGCTTGCCATGGGCTTTGTCTATCTATGCTACGCGATGGCTCTACATGAAGCAAATAAAAGGAACTAACCGCTCCCCGGCCAGCAACTGGTAAGCGGTTAGTGTATCCTGAAGTATATGCGAAGGGGGAAGCGAACCCGTCCGGGCAGCACCAGTGCCCCTCTTGCAATCCCATTATAGCCAATCATGGAAAGGTTGTCAAGGGGGTCGTTCAAGAAAAACGCAGCAGCTGACGAATCTTTTCCGTCACGGCCGCAATCGAAAGCCCGCTTGTGTCACACTGCATGCGCGCAGGCCCAAATCAACCGCCCCGGCAGAGATTTTGCGCACCGTGTTTTCGCTCATAACCCAACTGAGCACAACAAAGTCGCATTCGCCGCAGACTTGATAATTGCGCACCATATGCAGGATGTTGTCAACGGCCATGTTTTTGGTCTCGCGGTTGCCCACAAACGGGTGGATGTCCAGGCACCAGTCGCCGTCAATGAAAGCCGCGCGGCCAAGCGTATCGCATAACGCCGTGCCAACCGTCGTTTTTCCGACACCCATAGGCCCTGTGATGAGAATGAAAGTTTTCATACGGGAAGTATAGCACAACCCGGACGCCATAGCAAGGATAATTTGAATGACCAAGGGGGAGTCGTATGTTTGCGCGGGTCAACAGCATGGGCTGCTACGGCATGGAGGCCTTTTGCGTGGAGGTGGAGGCGGACTGCCACAACGGCATGCCGCGCATCG
Source organism: Bacillota bacterium (assembly GCA_009786275.1). Classification (GTDB taxonomy): domain Bacteria; phylum Bacillota; class Clostridia; order Oscillospirales; family Acutalibacteraceae; genus WRMQ01. Next base: position 5,144 of record WQTL01000325.1, read on the forward strand.
ACGTGGTCGGGCTGCCGGACGCCTCGGTGAAGGAGAGCTGCGACCGCGTGCGCGCCGCCATGAAAAACTGCGGCTGCCAATTCCCCGTCAGCCGCATCACCGTGAACCTCGCCCCCGCGGACCGGCGCAAGGAGGGCCCCCTCTACGACCTGCCGATGTTCGTGGCGCTGCTGGCGGCCTCGGGGCAGCTGAAACAGATGCCGGCGACGTCGGCGTTCTTCGGCGAGCTTTCCCTCGACGGCGCGGTGCGGCGGGTCAACGGGGCGCTGCCCATGGTCATACAGGCCAGGGACGCCGGGTGGGAGGAGATCTTTGTG
>WQTL01000326.1 GCA_009786275.1 Bacillota bacterium
TCTGCTCAATCAGCCTTGGTCGCTCCACGACGACATTGCTTCCGTGATATAAGAGCATTCGCCGCCCTCCCTTCCGCTACTACTATAATACCCGTTTTCGCCTGAAATGTCAATAGCAAAACGGGCGTCCTTTGAGCAATGGCTTCTCGCTGCCAGGTTCTCACGCCGAAAGCCTGGCTCTATTCATTTCAATCCAAAGGAGTTACCTATATGTCCTGTCTACTCAAATTCAACTGGGTCAAGCTCCCCCGCAACATTCTGCCGCCCGGTAAGGGTCTAATGGGCGCTTGGGCGCGCTTGGCTTCGCGGGCCGCCTTCCGCCCCGGGCAGGCCAACTACTGCGGTCATCGCAATGATGTAGAACTGGCCTCATGGATTGGGGGCGTCGTCGGCCTGAAAAGCATTCTCGGCATCAGTAATCGCCAGAAGGCCCTGGAGATCATGAACACCCTAGCTGAAATGGGATATATCAGCTATACCCTCGAAAAGGGGACAAAGAAACTCAGTTACACCATCAAAGACTGGGTTGTGGAATGCTCCGGTGCCGCTTGCGCTGATGGCACTATCTACGCCGCCAATGGCTATGGCTTTCTCTGTCTGCCGCGGAATATTACGCAGAGATTGGCGGAGGCACAGTATCAGTTTGAGGAAGCCGATGCGTGGCTGGACCTGTGGTGCCATACGGTGTGGCGGGATCCAAACAATGTGTTTTCCCATTTGGCTCCTGCCATTCAGTTCGGCCGCGAGGGTGCAGCTCTCACTTTGGAAACACTCGGTGCGCGGTGGGGCTGGGAAAAGACGAAGGTGTGGCGGTTCCTCCAAAAGCATGGGGATGTCTTCCTGCTGCGCAAGCTACCCGGCTCCTACGGCTGCTTGGTATTCAATACAAGGTATCCCGGCGCGGCTGCAACCGTACCGGCGGACGAAGAAATTGTACGTATTTTGGGCAAAATACGTATTTTGAGGGCATGGATAACCAGAAGATCAACCGCATAATCGCTGCATACAGCAGGCGCGTAATCTCTGAAAACCGTGTTGCAGTCCCTTTATATACGCGTAGTTTGCTCTGTGTGAACTGTAAACACTGTGATAAGGACTGCCAGAGGTATTACTATAGGGAACGCTATCAGGCAGAAGGATCATCGGATATAATCAATCCGCCCGCCCTCCACAGGGTGGGCCTCCTTCGTGACATCGGGATATCCCACAGCAATGGCAACGGCGAACTCATGCGTCGCGGGGAATTTCAGCAACCCGGCGAAATAGTCAGCGCGCGGGCCTTTGAACGCGGCGGCGGGCAGGCCCAGGATCACGCTGCCCAGGCCCATCGACTGCGCGGCGAGAGCGATGTTCTGCACGGCGATACCGCTGTCGAGCTTCGCCCAATCGCTAGCTCTGTCGGCACTGATGAAAATCGCGGTGGGCGCGGCATAGAAGATGTCGCCCTCGCGGCCCAAGATGGCTGTGGCCTCGGCGTTGACTTCGGCGAGGACGGCAGATTTTTGCACCACAGTAAAGTGCCAAGGCTGCGCGTTGCGCGCGCTGGGGGACTCCACGGCGGCGCGCAGCAGGGCCCGCAATTGCTCCTCGGTGATCTGCTCCGGCTTATACTGTCGGATGCTGCGGCGCTCGGATATGGCGGTCAGGACGGGGTTGGTCATGGAAATCGCTCCTTCATCATGATAAATTCCAAGTCTTGAGTTCAACATAAGGGTTGCACTGCGCAAGAAACAGCCGTTCCGCTTTGCCGCCGAACGCAGTAAAATCATCAATAACAGCATTCAGCGCGAGCTTCAATTCATCGCGGTTCATTCTGACGGCTAGGGCGGTGTGCGGCACCCACTGGTTGGGCAGATAATAGCCATTTTCGCCAGCGCTGCCCAAAGGCTCCAACAGGCGGTTCACTTGGGCGTTAAAATCCAGCAGATATTCGTTCATCACAGGGGTGGCGAAGAGGACTGCGGGCATGAAAATACCGAGTGACGCCCAAAATATATCTCCTTGGTGAAAGCCCGCGATGTTTTCGTCAAGCCGATCAATCATATGCTGCGATTGCTCGGCGCAAACGCAGGCAAGCGTGATGTGCGGCGGGATTTTCTGATCCAGCATGTAGGTATTTACGCCGCTTTGCGCGATTTGCCGGGTGAGGCGGCTGAGTTTTTCTTTCGATGCGTGGTCGAAATATAAGCCAACGGCATAGTTCATGGGATCGCTCCTTTATCAAAATAAACTGAGTTGCTCCTCTTTCCAAGACCGCGCTTCCCGCATGACGATCTTCTCGCCCGGCTGGACCGCGCCAAGCAGCAGCTCCCCAGCAGGGTCATGACAGCGCAGGTTCGCCGCGACGGAGCCCGCGCTGTGGTTGGCGTAGCAGTACACGCAGCCGTTGCCGCAAGTGTTGTACACGCCGATGTCCACGCTGGCAAGGCAGCCGCAGCCGGGGCGCTGGTTTTTGTCCTGGGGCGCGGCGATTTTGCAGCCGCAGAGGGCCTCAATGGTCGCACGGTCAATGCAGCTGGCCCGCTGGATGCCGTAGGGCGTGAGATCCATCTTTTCGCAGCAGGCCTTGACCGGCAGCCCATATTGCCCGGCGATTTCCGCAAAACGCCCGGCAAGCCCGGCCATTTCGCCCTCCGTGATGCGCCGGATCAGCGGGGTTTTCAGCTTGGGATATAGTATCACAAAGCTGATGGTCACCTGGGGGGTGTGCCGGTGCAGTTTTTCGCACAGGCGGGCAAACTGCTCGGTGTGCCAGGTGATGTCCAGCCAGTCATTCAAGATAATTGGGTCATACCGCCACAGCACCGGGCAGTTCTTGCTCAATTCGATGAACGTTTTCACGATCACGTCTTTATCCCGTAAATTTTTCTCAAGCGCGCGGTCATAGGACGTGAGGGTGAACTGGAAATAGTAGCGATGGCCCATGCGGTCGATTTCCAGCAGGCGGGGCAGCAGCGGCAGCGGGTCTTTCGTCCAAAACACGATGCAGTCCACCACGTCCGGCGAAAGCGGAACGCGGCTGATTTGCGTAGGATTCATGGGGTTGCGGGTCAGGGCATAACACGCGCGCAAGCGGCCCAGCAGCCAGTCGGCATAGAACGCGGGAATGTCGGTGCGGCGGGAGGCGGAGAGGATCATGATATGGCTTCTCCCTGTATTGTTATTTTCTGCCCTTGCTCACAGCGCCAACGTGCCAACCGCCGCAATGACGGCATTCGTATATTGTAAACCCATCGGGCGCAGGTTTGCCGAGCTTTCGCCGCGGCGTTTTTTGCAGCTTTGCAAGCGCAACAATCGCAGCGTTTTTTGTGCGGTGCCGAACTTTTCCTTCGCACGCTGCCTCTGTGCGCCGAATCCTTGCGGCATCGTCTCTGCTGAATGCATCGCGCGGAGCGGACTGCATTGCGGCCAGCTCGTCCCACAAGGTTTTTTCTTGTTCATTCATAGCTGCCTCCCGTGTTCCCCGCGTCCAGCATACCGTCCTTACCTCGTCTAACAGATTATACCACGAGCGCAGAAAAACCGCAAGAAAAATGCATCTGGCTATGTGGCAAATATGGCAAAAAATTCGGAATTCCCCTTGCCACGGGCACAGCTTTATGCTATAATAAAATTGAGATGCCCTCCAGGTGTCCACCATGCTGTGTTATAATCGTCCTGTGACCCAAAATTATAATGCAGACTGGAGGCGCCCCCCATGTTGAAGATCATACGCATACTGCTCGGTTACGCTCTTTTATCCGCACTGTTGAGCATTCTTGAACTGTTCGGCATTTAGCGCGAGAAAGGAGTAAAGCTATGGGATTCGTACTGCTCGCGCTGCTGGCTATCATCTTTGTGGCCATCATGTGGAAGGTGACCACCGGCGTGCTCAAGACCATCTTCTTCGTCGCGCTGTTCATTCTGACGTTCCCCTGGGGGCCAATTATCTATTTGCTGTGGAAGATATTCAAGAAGTGAGGCGTAGTCAATGGGCGTCGAAAAGAACATGGGCTACCGCATGCTGAAAATGTACGACCTGCTTTCAAGAGGCGAGCCGCTGAAAAAGGGCCTCTTGATGGAGCAATTCGGCGTCACGGCAAAAACGTTCCAGCGCGACCTGGAGGACTTGCGGGAATACCTCGCCGAGACAGGCGGCGGGGAAATAAAATATAACAAAGCCGACAACGCGTATACTCTGGCGCGGAAAGACAGCGCTGTTTTATCGCAGCAGGAAATGCTGGGTCTGTGTAAAATCCTGATTGAAAGCAGGGCGTTCAATCAGGCCGAATTTGAGACGCTGATCCAAAAGTTGCTGCTGCAACTGCCCGAGAGCAACCGAAAGGCCGTGGAGGACATCATCCGCAACGAGCGTCATTATTACATGGCGCTCCAGCACGGAAAGCCCCTGCTTGATTCGATATGGGCTCTATCCGGGTTCATCAAGCAGCAGCAAATGATCAGCATCTGTTACACGCGCCACGAAGGCACGCAGCGCACGCACAGCGTAAAGCCTGTCGGAATCATGTTTTCTGAGTTCTATTTCTATCTCATTACCTACATTGACGGCAAGGACGGGCCGACGGTTTTCCGCATCGACAGAATCCGGTCCTATGCGCCCGCCGGCGAGCGTTTTTTTGTTCCATACGGGGAGCGCTTCAGCGAAGCGGAGTTCCGCAAGCGCGTGCAATTTATGTTCGCGGGGGATTTGCGGCGCGTCAGGTTCCTCTATAAGGGCGCGCTGGAGGCTGTGCTGGATAAGCTGCCCACCTCGGAAGTCATCGGCAAATCGGACGACGGGTTCCCCATTGTGACCGCCGAAGCCTTCGGCACCGGGATTGACGTCTGGATCAGGGCGCAGGGCGAATTGATAGAGGTACTGTAAGGAGAGAAAAGCCAATGGTCAAAGCAGAGCTGTCCTATAATCCATATTTGTTGGAGACCGGCGTGACATTCAATGGCTGTGCGCCCAAGATCAACAGCCTGGTGGAAAAGCACCTCACCGGGGCGCTGCAAAAATGGGCCGACAGAATCCCCGCCATCTTCTATGACGAGATGAATGGCTACGGGTTTGACTTGGAATTCAACGGGACATGCGCTGATTATGAGGCCCTGCAAGCCACATTCGACGCCCAAGGGATCGGCAGGGAGTCCGTGCGCCTGTTCCACAAAAACGAGCTGGAGGACGCCTGTCAGAAAAGCGAACGGCTGGCTTGCCTGCTGGATTGGCTGCGCGGCAACCCCAACCGCCGCTTCGACTATCCGGCCTTCCGGGCGGCACAGGCTGATTTATTCGACACAGACTATTCCTTCATTGTTATGCAGGGCGAACAGTGCGATAGCCCCTTCCCGGATGTGGTGGTTGAGGCTGTGTCCGGCGCGGAGGAGCTGGCACAGACGGACCTAGTACCCTGTAAAACCAAATCATTGAACAACTGGATAAAGCCTTTTGAGCTTGATACGAGCATCTTCGGCAGTAAACTGCCAATCGACACC
>WQTL01000327.1 GCA_009786275.1 Bacillota bacterium
CCCGCCGCAGCGGGGTCATCACCGGCCTGCCGGACAGCTACGGCCGCGGGCGGATCATCGGGGACTACCGGCGGGTCGCGCTCTACGGCGTGGATTTTCTCGCCGCCGAAAAGAAGGCCGCCCTGGAGGGCCTCACCCGCGCCTGCTTCGACGAGGAGGTCACCCGGGGCCGGGAGGAGCTCAGCGAGCAACTGCGCGCCCTGGAGGCCCTCAAGCGCATGGCGGAAAGCTACGGCCGCGACATTTCACAGCCCGCGAAGAACCTGCGCGAGGCCGTGCAGTGGCTGTATTTCGGCTACCTCGCCGCCATCAAGGACCAGAACGGCGCGGCCATGAGCCTGGGCCGCGTGTCCACCTTCCTGGATATTTACGCGCAGAGGGACCTGGATGCGGGCTTGCTCGCGGAGGACGAGGTGCAGGCGCTGTTCGACCAGCTCATTTTGAAGCTGCGCATGGTGCGGTTTTTGCGCACGCCGGCCTACGACGAGCTGTTTTCCGGCGACCCCACCTGGACCACGGAATCCCTGGCGGGTATGTGCCTGGACGGGCGGCATATGGTGACGAAATCGGCCTACCGGTTTTTGCATTCGCTGACGAACCTGGGCCCCGCGCCCGAGCCCAACATGACCATCCTGTGGAGCCCGCGCCTGCCCGCGCCCTTCAAGGCCTACGCCGCGCGGCTGTCCATCGAGACCTCGTCCATCCAGTACGAGAACGACGACAAGATGCTGGTCGAATTCGGCGACGACTACGGCATCGCGTGCTGCGTATCGCCCATGCGCATCGGCCGCCAGATGCAGTTCTTCGGCGCGCGGGCGAACCTGGCCAAGGCGCTGCTCTACGCCATCAACGGCGGGCGGGACGAGCTCACCGGCGAGCAGGTGGGCCCGGCCCTCGCGCCCCTCACGGGCGAAGTGCTCGACTACGGGGAGGTGCGCGCGCGCTTCCATGACGTCTGCGCCTGGCTGAGCAACCTGTACATCAACACGCTCAACGTCATCCACTATATGCACGACAAATATTGCTACGAGAGCTTGCAGATGGCCCTGCACGGCGAGGACGTGGCGCGCACGATGGCCTGCGGCCTGGCGGGCCTGAGCGTGGTGGCCGACAGCCTGGCGGCGATCCAATATGCCAAAGTGAAGCCCATCCGGGACGAGCGCGGCCTTGCAATCGATTTCGAGATCGAGGGGGTGTACCCCGCCTTCGGCAACCACGACCCGCGCTCGGACGAGATCGCCCGGGGCATCGTGCGGGATTTCATGGCCCACCTGCGCCGGCAAAAGACCTACCGCGCCGCGAAGCCCACGCTGTCGATCCTCACCATCACCTCCAACGTGGTCTACGGCAAAAAGACCGGCGCCACCCCCGACGGCCGCAAGGGCGGCGAGCCCTTCGCCCCGGGGGCCAACCCCATGTCCGGCCGGGATTCCCACGGGCCCGTGGCCAGCATGGCCAGCGTAGCCGGCCTGCCCTTCGAGGACAGCCAGGACGGCATCTCCTACACCTTCAGCATCATCCCCCGGGCCCTGGGCAAGAACGAGCGCCAGCGCCGCTCCAACCTCGTGCGCCTGCTGGACGGCTATTTCACCGAGGGCGGGCACCATGTCAACGTGAATGTGCTCGACCGCGAACAGCTGTTCGACGCCATGGAGCACCCCGAGCTGTATCCCCAGCTGACGATACGGGTGTCGGGCTACGCGGTGAACTTCATACGGCTGACAAGGGAGCAGCAGATGGACGTGATACACCGGACGTTCCACGCGTCGGTGTGAAGAGGGACACCCTATGAGCCAGACAGCCCGTATCCACCACACCGAGACCTTCGGCACCGTTGACGGGCCGGGGGTCCGCTATGTGTTTTTCATGCAGGGCTGCCCGCTGCGCTGCCTTTACTGCCACAACCCGGATGCCATCGACCCGCGCGGCGGCGAGCTGTGGACCTGCACCCAGGCCGTGCAGGAGGTCCTGCGCTACCGCAACTTCATCAAGGGGGTCACGTTTTCGGGGGGGGAACCCCTGCTGCAGCCGGAATTCGTGCGCGAGGTGGCGGAAAGGCTGAACAAGCGGGGCATCCCCAGCGCCATAGATACCGCCGGCGCGCCCGACCTGCCGCTGTGCACCGCCGCCATCGACGCCGCCGAGCTGCTGCTGCTGGACATCAAGGCCGCCGGCGACGACCTGGCCCACAAGCTCACCGGGCGGGGCAACCAGCGCGGCTTCCTCACCTTGGATTACTGCGAGCACACGGGCAAGAAGGTCTGGCTGCGCCACGTGCTCGTGCCCGGCTGGACGCTCAAATTCCGCCAGCTGGAGGCCCTGGCCCGCCGCCTGCGGCCCTACAAATGCATCGAGCGCGTGGAGCTGCTGCCCTTCCACCAGCTGGGCGCGCCCAAGTGGGAGGCCGCCGGCATGGACTACGCCTTCAAGGATATGCCCCCCGCCGACCCGGAGGCCGTGGAGGAGGCGGCGGACTATTTCGCGGAGATGGGGTTCCATGTGATATGAAATATATGCTATGCATAATGCGTTGTGTCTGTAGAGACGCACGGCAGTGCGTCTCCCGATAAAAAAATTGGCGTTTGGTGCGGAGACGCACTGCCGTGCGTCTCTACATATATAAACATAACAAGCGGGCGGCGCCCTTTGCCGCCCGCTTGTCTACTTGCAATCTAATCAGAACAATTTCGGTTCCGCCGGCGCGTGGAATTCCGGCGCGTCCGCGGTCTTGCTCAAGGTGGTTTGCAGCCGCTTTTGCGTGTTGCGCACGTCCGTGAGGGAGGCCGCGAGAATCTCCTCCGCCTCGCCCACGATCTCTTCCACCACGGAGCGCACGCTGCCGGAATACTGCATGCCCCACTCCTCGGTGCGGCGCTGCAGCTCCTCGCTGTAGCTCTGCGCGTCGGCGACGACCTGCTCGGCGTGCCGGCGGCTGTCGTTTTCCACCTTTTCGGCGGTCTCGCGGGCCTGGCGCAGCATCTGCGCGGCCTGCTCCTGGGCCAGCACGGTGATGCTGTGCTCGCTGAGCATCTGCGCGGCCTGGGCCTCGGCGGCGGCGACGATCTGCTCACCCTGGGCGCGCTTGCGCATCACCTCCTCCTTGGCGCGCTGCACCACGTCCTGGATCCGGGCGTTGGCGTTGGCCTCGGTTTCGTCGGCCTTCTGCTTGGCGTCGCCGATGACCGCGGCGGCGTCCTTGCGCGCCTGGTCGAGAATCTCGCCGCGCTTGGACACGATCTCCTTGGCGCGCTCGATGGTGGTGGGCAGGGAGGCCCGCACCGATTCCAGCAGGTCCTGCAGCACCAGGGGATCCACAATGCGCTTGCCGCCGAACTTCCGGCTGTTCTCCACCTCTTCCTGCAGCTGCGTGAGCAGGACATCCACGTTTTCAGTCGACATTTACCAAGCACCCCCAACGATAATTTATTATTGAGAAACGATAAATGAAAAGCCGCAAAACGATAATAATTTATTGTTTATCGATAATTCGTTTTACGATCAGAGGCAGGGCCTCCCGGGGCACGAACTCGCTGATGTCGCCGCCCAGGGCGCACACCTGCTTGACCATGCTGGAGGACAGGAACATGCTCGTGCCGCTGGCCGGCAGGAAGATCGTCTCGGCCCGCGGGTTGAGCTGGCGGTTGACCAGGGACTGCTGGAACTCGTAGTCGAAGTCCGTCATGGCGCGCAGGCCCTTCACGATGGCGTCGGCCGCGATCTCACGGGCGTAGAGGGCCACCAGCATGCCGGAGGAATCGATGGTCACGTTGGGCAGGGTTTCCGTGCAGCTTTGCAGCAGCGCGACGCGTTCCTCCTCGGAAAACAGGTAGGTCTTCAGCGCGTTGGCCGCCACAAGCACCACCACGCGGCCGAACAGCGCGGCGGCGCGGCGGATGATCTCCATATGCCCGTTTGTCACGGGGTCGAAGCTGCCGGGGTAGACGGCGGTGGTCATGATTCGGGTTCTTTCTCTAATTTTTGTCGCAGCTCATGCAGCGGCGCGAAGGCTTGGATTTGCCGGGCGTAGTTAAGGGCTTTTCTCATGTGGTGGTCTTCCAGATACATTTCGTCGGGATAGCGGGGCTGCACGCCATATAGCGTCAGGGCTTCGCACGCATCCGCAATTACATCAAATTGCTCATCAAATTCCAAACACAATTGACGCAATTGGCGCAAATCGTGAATTTTAGGCGGCTGCTCCATACCGGAAAATATTAAATAGCCTTTGAGATATTTTTCGGCTGCTTGCTGGCAATGGAAGCAAATAATCTCAAGGTGTTGAGGGCGGTGCCCAAGCAATACTTCCGCTGTGTCCAAATCCATGTCCCCGAAACGAAACCATTCTGCGTTATGCCTATTGTCCATACAGCATGACTCCCTTCCGGGCAACTTCTCTTTGAATCGTTGCGCCCTCTTTTCTGCGCGCAAAAACGCTCGATTTTCCGACCATCAAATCCATGGGCATATTGATTTTCTTGTATCGCAAGCTTCTTAAAATGTCTGTCCCTATATCTATCGGATTTTTCTCCACGCTGTCCGGCACGACCACATAGATATCCAAATCGCTGTCCTTGTGGGGGGTGCCGTAGGCATAGGAGCCGAAAAGATAGATCGCTTCCGCGGGAACGGTCTGCAAGACGCCTTCCTTGATGATCTCCAGCTCCCGCGCAATGGCTTCGTCCATGCTCATTCTTCCTTCTGGTACACGCAGATTTTTGTCTTGCCGTGCTTATATTCCTTGCGCAGGGCCACATCGCCGTGGCGCTCGGGCAGGGATTCGCGCGCGCCCGCCTCGCACACCAGCAGCCCGCCGGGCCCGAGCTTTTCGGCGGCGACGGGGATGGCCCGGCCCAGCAGGTCCTTGCCGTAGGGGGGGTCGAGGAAAATCAGGCCGTAGAGATCGGCGCTGCGCCGCAGGTATTGCAGGGCGTCCACCTGCAGGAGCTTGGCCTGACCGGCCAGCTTGCAGCGCTCCAGGTTTTTCGCGGTCATCTTCAGGGCGGCGCCGTCCTGCTCGAGAAATACGCACGATACCGCGCCCCGGCTGAGGGCCTCGATGCCGAGCTGCCCGCTGCCCGCGAAGGCGTCCAGGGCGGCGCGTCCCTCGATTTCGAACTGTATCGCGCTGAACATGGCCTCCTTCACCCGCTGGGAGGTGGGCCGCACGACGTCCTCCCCGGGCAGGGTTGCCAGGGGCACGCCCCGTGCCGAACCGGTGATTACGCGCATGGCAAATATCTCCTCAATTTATTATCGCACAAGAAAGAGCCGCTTGTCAAGTATTTTCTCTTGATTGCGCGGTTTCATGCGTACGGCGCTTCGCGCGTGCCCTAATGCGCCTCGTCCCAGCTTTCGCCCAGGCTGACCTGCGCCACCAGGGGGACGGAGAGGGCCGCGGCTGCCTCCATCTCCTCCTTCAGCAGGGCCGCGACGGCCTGCGCCTCCGCCGGGGGGGCCTCGGCGACCAGCTCGTCGTGCACCTGGAGGATCAGCTGCGCTTGAAAACCCTCGCGGGACAGGCGG
>WQTL01000328.1 GCA_009786275.1 Bacillota bacterium
GGCAAGCAACGATGAATTTCCCAACGGTATCTTTCCGGAGGGCACTTCCGGTTATTTCAACACCGCCGTCCCCGTCGCCCTTCCATTTCCGGGTCTCCCAACCGACACAAGGGATTCCAGGGTTCCCGGCGCTATCCCCAATACGCCCGAAGCCCTCATCGGGACAAAAACCAGAGACCACGTATTGTTTTTCCCGCGGGAAATGGATATGACAGACCCGATCCATCCCGTTGTGAAAACCCCTTCCATCGTGCGCTTCGGGGGCTACAACGCCCCGGCCTGGTTCGACTACGTCTATACGGAGCAGTTGGACATCGAGTCTTTGGAATTTGATATAGTACCGCAGTTATGGGACTTTCATACCATGAAACGAACGGGCTTCATGTTCCTGTGCAGGCGCAACGTCAAACCTAAGCTCCCTGCGGACAAAAACGGCGATGGCGTGATCGAATACAACGCAAACTACTCCTCCAGCAGTGCGGCGAACTTCACTACCTATGTTAATGACTCGGAATATGACGCCAGCAACGGCACCATCAGCGGGTACATGTTCAATGTCGTCGCGCTTAGAGAGAACTCGAACGGTAATGATCACGATACCTTTACCGGCCCTCAGAGCGGACGCATCAATTTCGAGCTGTACTATGTTCAAGATATGAACATCGATGCCTTCAACGCTTACCTCAAAAGCCTGATGCCGGGCGCAACAACATATTTTGGACAGGTATCGGCCAACAGTACAACTACCGGTCAAACGAATACCAGGCTTGGAATAACGGATCTCGGAACGGGAACAGGAGCACAAACGATTAGCGGCGGCCAGCGCAACCTCTCCCGGCCGAACAACTCCAGGATTACCCCCATGACTGCTAATACGACCACCCATAGTACTGTTGCGACGAATCTGGGAACTTATACCTCCTCCGCGAATCTCACCAACTACGGCTTCACCAATACCACATATTATACGCATGGCACCGGCATCACCGGCAATTCCGGCAGGTGCCTGCCCAGATGCAGCACCGCACCAGTCAATATCACCAAGCAGGCCTCCGTTACCATCCCCAATTATATTTTTACCAACCGACAGAACACCGGCACCGCGTCCCGGCAGGGGAAAATGCACATCGAGTTGGAGGTCACCGAAACTGATTTCAAAATCTATCTTACGGACGTGGAAGGGGTTAGGAACCAAGCCAACCCAGCAGTCATGGACAGTCAACTCAACGGCGGCAGTCGTTTTCTGCTGTTTACGGATACCTTCGCCACCAAGAATTCCATTACCGGGGTAGTCACCCCACTCGGTACCCGTCCGGTGACCGGCGACGGCTTCGGCCTTTTTATGCAGAACTACAACCACAACTGCCCGCAGCTGACGGTGGCGGAGTTCCAGGATTTTGCTTTGAAAAAGCGCGAACCCGACCAGTTCAACGACGCGACGGTGGAATTCTATAACCTCAATCTCCCCGAAAGCGACCCCAACGCGGAACTGCGTCCTGTATTCAGCTACTATGACGCTACGGGCCAGGAATTGAAGCCGGGCGTGGATACCTACAACGTGATGCCGCCCCCGGTGCTGGTTTCCCCCCACGACGGCAAAACCTATTACTACTTCAAGTCCGACCGCGACGGCTACGAATACGACGGCACGCACACATACAACGGCGTTTTACACCCCAATACCGGCGGCATCGGGCTTACAGACATACCCGTGTTCGACGACAATGCCAACAACAACACGAAGCTGTATTATATTGAAAAGCCCGCCATAGAGAAGCACGCGCAGTTGATGCGCAAGGACGGCTCGGGCAACTTCGTCGCCGAAGGCGTGGACAGGGACGGCTCGGATTCGGACTACCAGGAGTTCGAGTACACCGAGCACCTGCAATACACCATCACCCTGAGCAACCCCAACGTGGAACCCCTCGCCGGCCCCGCCATCATGCAGATCGTCGACGTGCTGCCCCCCGGCCTGAAGTACGTCAAATCCAGCCCGCAGCTGCAAACGGCCCCCCCCGAGCTAGACGGCAACGGGCGGCAGATTCTCGTCTGGAATGTATATGATATTGATCTGAACGGCGTGCCGGCGAACAACGGCTCGACCGACGGCACGGTTTCCGTCACGGTGGAGGTATCCGTGGATCCGAGCGGCTATTGCAAGACCTTCGTCAACGGCGCGGACCTCTATGCCCCCAGCACCGGCTTGGATATCAGTTCCAACCTGGTGTACCATGAAGCGCTGCCCCTCCGGCTGCACGTGCGGCAAATTGTGCTGGGCGAGGTGTCGTCCATGGATCTGCCCCTTATAGGCTACCTGCGGCTTGACAATGACGGCCAAATGCTCCCGACAATCTGTTTCAGCGGCCGGGACGGGATGCCCGTGGATTTTGCCACATACTCATTTCTGCTCAGCGATGACCCGGAATATTTCGTTCGGCTAATCGTCCCGCAGAACTTCACCTATGAGGGCTACCTGAGCCGTGAGGACGATAACCATGTGAGCGCCGTGCGCATTTTGCCGCCGCCCGACATCGGCGGCGTGCCCAACGGGGAAATCCTGTTGGATTTCAGCGATACCGGCGAGCTTTGGCTCACGATGTACATCACAGCGCATGGGGACCCCAGCAAGGATCACTTCGAAAGTTATGCCAGCAACAATTTCGGGCAAGTGGATCCACCCTAATTGAAATGCTCCTTCAAGTAGGTTTGGGTTATCCCCATTATAGCCTTTTCGCGGCGTAAAAGCAAGCTATTTTCCACGGCCATTATTACCCACGTGGCCCTGCGCCGCTTTCATATAGGCGGTTCGACGGCTCCGTCCGCGTGACATCTTACCCTTTCGGGCGGTGGATTGCAAGCCCTTTTTCAAATTTTTCGGGGTCATTGAATGAACCCGCGCCCGCGCTTGGGCAGCGAAATGGCCCCGGCACGAAACAAAGAAAAGCCCCGCCTCGATATGCTCGAAGCGGGGTGCGGGCGCTATCTGGAAAAGATGCAGTTTCCTATTGGCGTCTACAATAGCAGCTTCAGACCGCCCAAGCACGAGATCGAATCCTTCGCCCGGTGCATCTTCCCGGCAATCCAGGCTGGGCGCTTTGGGCACCATAGCATAGATGTGGCCATGCTGGGGCTGGATAAAAAGCTGGGCCGGGCGGATTATAAGAGCGATCACGTGATTCACCCTGTTGGCTATTTCTGATTATAACACACTGACGGAGGCAGTGCAATGGAAGATTTAAAAAGTCTGCTCGAAAACATTTATAAAAATATTTTGGGCAAGATGTTTTAAAAAGATAGTCGGTTTTGTGATTTTCGCTCATGTCCGCATGGAACCGGATAGCTGCGAAGCCCCGGGCGGTTTCCCTTTGGGGCTTGTTTTTCCCGGACAGATGGTGTATAATGGCGACACACATAAAAAAAGGAGGAGGTACCGCTATGCTCCCCAACATCCCGCAAGTGAGCCCCGGCATTGTGGCCGTATCGCGTTCGTGCTTCCCGAAGGCCCTCAGCGAGCGCCGCCGCGCCGCCATCGTCTCGCATTACGGCGGCGGGCTGTACGAATGCCCTGTCACCGTTGAAAACGAGCTGGACGCCCGGCGGGCCGTCGACGACGTCGTTGCCAACGGCGTGAACGCCCTGGTAGTCTTCCTGGGCAATTTCGGCCCCGAAACCCCCGAAACCCTGCTGGCCGAGTGGTTCCCCGGGCCCGTGATGTTCATCGCCGCGGCGGAGGGCGACGGCGACCTCTTCGACGGGCGGGGCGACGCCTACTGCGGCATGCTCAACTGCTCGTATAATTTGGGCCTGCGGTGCCTGCCGGCCTACCTGCCGGAATCCCCCGTGGGCACAGCTGAAGAGCTCTCCGGACAGATCGCCGGCTTCCTCCCCGTCGCAAGGGCGGTTCTGGGCCTGCGGGGCCTGAAGATCATCGCCTTCGGCCCCCGGCCGGACGACTTCCTGGCCTGCAACGCGCCCGTCAAGGCGCTGTACGGCTTGGGCGTCGCCATTGAGGAAAACAGCGAGCTGGACCTTCTGGCGGCCTATAACAAGCACATGGGCGATTCCCGCGTCCCCGCCAAAATCGCCGAAATGAAAGCTGAATTGTGCGGCGACAACCCCTATGCGGGCATCCTCCCGCGCCTGGCGCAGTACGAGCTCACCCTGGAGGACTGGGCTGCCGAACACATCGGTGCGCGTAAGTACGTCGCCTTCGCGAACAAATGCTGGCCCGCCTTTCAGACGGAGTTCAAATTCGTGCCCTGCTATGTCAACAGCCGCCTGGCGGCCCGTGGCATCCCCGCGGCCTGCGAGGTGGATATCTACGGCGCGCTGTCGGAGTACATCGGCGCGTGCGTCTCCGGCGCGGCAACCACCCTGCTGGACATCAACAACACCGTGCCCGCCTCCATCCATGCGAACTGCTCCGGTGACACCTTCATGGGCTTCCACTGCGGCAACACCTGCGCCGCGCGGCTGAAAAACCCCCGCATGGGCTACCAGCGGATCATGAAGCGCGGCCTGGAGCCCGACGCGCCCGCGCCGGACATCACCCGGGGCACCCTGGAGGGCAACCTCAGGCCCGGGGACGTCACGCTGTATCGCCTGCAATCCACCGCCGATACCCGGCTGAAGGCCTACGCCGCCCAGGGGCAAATCCTCGACCTGGACTGCGAAAGCTTCGGCTCCATCGGCGTGTTCGCCATCCCGGAGATGGGGCGGTTCTACCGCCATGTGCTGATCGAAAAGCGCTTCCCCCATCACGCAGCCGTGGCCTTCGGGCATCACGGCAGGGCGCTGTTCGAGGTGTTCAAGTACTTGGGAATAGACGATATTTCCTACAATCAGCCCCGGCAAATCCCGTATCCAAAGGAGAATCCGTTCGCATGAGTATTCTTGGTATCGAGTTCGGCTCCACGCGCATCAAGGCTGTGGCGATCGAGGGCAGCCGGGTGGTCTCCTCCGGCGCTTTCGATTGGGAGAACAAACACGAGAACGGCTACTGGACCTACGACCTGTCTGACGCGCAAACGGGCGCCCGCGCGGCTCTTGCCGGGATGAATCTGCGCGGCATCGAGGCCATGGGCGTCTCCGGCATGATGCACGGCTACCTGGCCTTCGACAAAGCCGGCAAGCTGCTCGCGCCCTTCCGTACCTGGCGCAACACCACCACAGAGCAGAGCGCCCGGGAGCTCTCTGCGCTGTTCGGCTTCAACATCCCCCAGCGCTGGAGCGTTGCGCATCTGTATCAGGCAATTCTCAACGGCGAAGAGCACGTGAAAGATATCACCTATATCACCACACTGGCGGGCTGGGTGCACTGGCAGTTGACCGGCGAAAAATTCCTGGGCGTCGGCGAGGCCTCGGGCATGTTCCCCATCACCGATGGGGATTACGACGCGGGCATGATGGAGAAATTCCGTCAGCTCACCGGGATCGATTGGGCCGCCATCGCGCCGAAGGTCCTCCCGGCGGGCGAATCCGCGGGCTCATTGACCGAAGAGGGCGCGGTTTGGCTGGGTGTCCC
>WQTL01000329.1 GCA_009786275.1 Bacillota bacterium
ACTTCTTCCTCGGCATTTCGGTATACCCCCTTTTCTTAGAGTATACCACAGTTTCTTGTTTTGTGCAAGCAATAGTATTTACGGGATACTAGGAAACACGCCGATTTTGTTTTGTGTCACCGAACAAAACCGCGTGGCATTTGAGAAAAACCTAAGTGCTGTTATCAGTCGAGATGATGTAATAACAGAACAGCTATTTTTTATCATCGACAAATTCCCGGATCGTTTTCGCGTGGAACGCTTCATAGCGGATTCCGGCATAAAAGAGCCGCAGATCGTCAGCCGCCCGGATGACTCGCCAATCCAGCGCTTTCTTGCACTTTACCCTGTGACGGAGTACATACGCCAGGCCATTGCGGTTTTTCGGCGGGAAGAAGAAACGCTGCATGAAATTCTACAGGCTGAGGACCAGCGGAGCATTCAAACCAACGGGGATCTGCACGAAAAAATTGAGGCGTTGGATGCCTGCGTCAACTTGCTGAAACTTGCCCATGAGCGGATTCTGCAAAGGGACAACTATCGCAGCCCTGACGCTTTGGGTGCCGCCAAGAATGACCGCCTGGCAAGAATCCAAAACTGGCGCAGGAAAAAAGTAAAAATCACAGACGACGCCGAGGCGGTCCGCGAGGCCGATGCCTTTGCGGGCGAAGCGCAGGCCGCTTTCGCGGCGTTTATCGCGCAGGCGCAGAATATTTTCAATGCAGAAGTGGACGGCATTCGCGCTGCCCTGGCGCAAGCATATGTGTCGGCGGAGTATGACGATGAATTTATTACAGCCGAGGGTAGCGAGCTTGATTTGACGGCGTTCGCCCTGCCGGAACTGCCGCCCAGCCTGCTTGTGCTGTTTACGGAACAATACATTGAGCCAAAGAACGCGGCGGATTTTCTGGGCGGCATCCTGAAAAATTTGCCCTCTGTGCAGCAGGCCAAGCCAAAAGAGCCGATCCGGCAGGTCACCTACCTGTACAGTGAGTGGCGGCAATGCGCGGCGGAAGCGCTCAGCCCTGTGCTGGACGAAGTAATAGCGCGCGTGTTTGCGACGCTTTCTGATTTTTATACGCGTGCGGCGGAGGATTACATGCGTCATCTGGACAAGCTGGAACAGCTGCAAGCGAATGAACGCCGAAAAATATCGGCGCAGCTGACCAACGACGAGCAGGCGCTTCATGCGGACCATGCGTGGTTCGCGGCGTTCCAGGAAAAACTGCGTGAGATTGAGAGGGCTTGAAATGAATGACTTAATTGTGCCGCCGGAAGAAAATGAATTATCGTTCGGCAATCTGCCTGACCAGCAAAAGCTGGAGGTTCAGCTGGACATCATCGACGAGTCAATCCGCCGGAGGGATTTGGGTCGGTTGACAGAGATGGAAATTGTGCCTGCGGGCGATTTGCCTTCGCTGGAGGACGACCTTATCCACAATGTCCGGCTGTTTCGTATTACGGAAATGGTCTACGCCATGGACGAGCAAATCACGGACAAATTCACCACGGTGTTCAACACGCTGTCCACCTACCGTGCTTCGTGCTTTATCCTGATTGATTCCGACGGCAGCAAGACTTCATTTTATCTTGGTGTGCGCTCCAACGGCGATGAACGCTCCACTGTCACTTTAAGCGATACCCTCAAGAACACTCTGATCGGCCATTTCCCGGGGGCAAAAATTCAGAACGAGGACAGGGATGGCATCGCCCGGATTTCCGAGAAAATCACCCAAATGCAAAACGTGTCCTCCGTCAGCGTCATCGGCAACAAAAAATCGGAGGGCGACCGCCAGCAAGGGCAGTTTGTGCAGGGGATGGAAAAGCTGATGCTCGCGCTGCAAGGCAGGCAGTACATTGGCGTGATTCTCGCCCAAAACCGCTCGCCTGCCGAGGTGCAGGTACTGCGCAAGGGCTATCAAAAAATCTACACGCAGCTGTCGCCCCTTCAAAAAACACAGATACAAAACAGCACAAGCAATTCGACCTCGCGTAATCAGTCGTTCTTTGAAATGAGCCCGAAGCAGAAAGCGGCGATGATCGCGGGGAGTGTTGTTGGTGCGGCGGGCGCTGCTATTGGCGCAGGCGTTGGAGGCAGCCTTGGGGCCATGCTCGGCGGCCAGATTGGAAACAGCCTGGGTGGCCTGTTCAATTCCCTCGCTCCGACGGATCAATTCAGCACCAGCAGTTCCACCTCCACCGACACCACGCTCGAAAATAAGTATGTCACGGATATGCTGGAGCTGCTGGACGAGGCATTAAAGCGCACGAAGGAATTCGACAGCTACGGCATGTGGAACCTTGCCGGGTACTTCATCTCCAACGATATGTCCTCCGCAGAAATCGCGGCCAGCAATTATCGTTCGCTCATGAGCGGCGAATACACCGGGCGGGAGGTTTCGGCCATCAACTCCTGGCGCGGCGGCTTTCCCGGCTTCGAGAGCTTGACAACCTGTCTTTCGCGTTTTGTGCATCCGCAGTTCGTCTATGGCGGGAACATTGTCACAAGCGCCGCGACTGCCGTGAGCGGAAAGGAGCTGGGCCTGCACTTGGGTCTGCCCCGCGCCACGGTGCCGGGCTTGCCTGTGATCGAGCACGCGCAGTTTGGCAAGGAGATTCACTCGGGCCAGCTCATCGCAACGCAAACCAGCGACAAGCCAGAAGACAGGATCACCCTTGGTAAAGTATTTGACCTGGGCCAGGTGACGAACCAGCCGGTGGAGCTTGAGAATCGCAGCCTGAACATGCACACCTTCATCACGGGTTCTACGGGTTCGGGCAAGAGCAACACGGTCTACCAAATTTTGATGGAGCTGCGGCAGGACAGGATTCCCTTCCTGGTGGTGGAGCCCGCCAAGGGGGAATACCGGGACGTGTTCGGGCATTTGCCCGACGTTCGGGTATTTTCCACCAACCCGAACATCGCGCCGCTGGTCAACATCAACCCCTTTATGTTCCCGGACTCCATCCATGTGCTGGAGCATGTAGACGGCCTGGTGGAAATTTTCAGCGTTTGCTGGCCCATGTACGACGCCATGCCCGCGTTTTTCAAGGACGCCGTGTTGCGCTCTTATGAAGCGGTGGGTTGGGACTTGGGCACCTCCGGCTATGACGGCGAAACGCCCGAATACCCGGACTTCGAGGTCCTCGCCGAGCAGCTGGACTACCTGATCGAGCACTCCGGCTACCACTCCGACATCAAATCCAATTATAAAGGCGCATTGCTTACCCGCGTGCGCTCCCTGACCGTGGGGCTCAACAAATATATCTTCACGAACGAGCAGACGCCCTATGAGATTCTCTTCGACCAAAACTGCATTCTGGACATCAGCCGGGTGAAATCCGGCGAAACCAAGGCGCTCATCATGGGCATGGCGGTGTATCTCCTCAACGAATACCGCGCGCACCAGAAGACGGCGAGCAACTGCGGCCTGCGGCATGTCACCGTGCTGGAGGAGGCCCACGCCCTGCTGAAAAACACGGCGCAGGGCACGGAATCCGGCCTGGTGGGCAAATCCGTGGAGATGCTCACCAACACCATTGCGGAGATTCGCACTTACGGCGAGGGCTTCATCATCGTCGACCAGTCGCCGTCCTCTGTTGACATCGCGGCGATTAAGAACACCAATACAAAGATCGTTCTGCGCACGCCGGAAGCCCACGACCGCGAAGCTGTCGGGCGTTCCATGGGCCTGACGGACGAGCAGGTCAACGAGATTGCCCGCCTGCCCGGTGGGGTCGCTGTGGTGTATCAAAACGACTGGATCAGTCCTGTCTTAGCCATGATAGACAAAGCCGCCGTGAGCGAAAGCCCCTATGTGCCGCCCGCGCTGACGGAAATTCGCCCTCTAAAAACCGCCCGCTCCGAGATCATCCGTGCGCTGATGCAGCCGTGGATTCCTGGCCCCGCGCTGCGCAAAGCGGATTTGCTTGCGGACTTGAAGGCGCTGGACGTGACGCGCGCCATTCGCAAAGCAATTGCGAGATACATTGAGGACTATGCTTTCTATGGTGGCAAGCTGGCGTGGGCGGAGGGGGACATCCCGAAATTGCAAGGCATTCTCATTGACGTGCTTGGCGTCACCGAGGATGCGGCGAAATCGCCCGACACCCTGCGCGAGTTTGTCGCCGGGAAAACGGCAGGGTTCATTGCGAAAGATATTGAAGAGATTTGCTTTATTCTGACGAAGGGAGAAAATCATGCTGGAGAGATTTGATGATGTTGTTCTTGACCCGGTGAAGCAGGGTGTTGTCCGCGCGCTTACCAGGCCAGAGATGCACGAAAGCTTCAGTAGCGCGGTAAAGCCGGAGGGCGGATTTTATGGGTTCAAAGAAACCATAAAAGACAATGGCCGCGTGGAACGAACCTGGAGAACGGAAAATGGCAACCTCTTCAAGGAATACCTGCAAGACGGCAGGTTGGTTCAAACCAGGGAGAAGCTTCCCAGCGGACCGATCTTAGAAACGAAGTATGACGACAACGGCACGGCATACTGTACGTCAAAGGCTACGCCCGGCTCCAAGGAAACTGGCTACAGAGTCGTCGACCGACAGACTTCACTCACGCCGGAAGTTGCCATACAAAAAGGGAATATTACAACATATACAGATGCTCTAGGGCGACCGTCAAAAGCAATTGTGACGGACTTAACCGCGAACAATTCGCGCGACAGCTTGAATTCAATTTTCAGGGATTCAACCTATAGGCCGAACGACGATAAAGGCGACTTGATTCCAAAGCGTTTCGGGGGCCGTTCAAGCCCTGAAAACATTGTGCCTCAAGACTTGACAGTTAATCGCGGACTGGTAAAGCGCGTTGAGAACATAGCAGCGGATCTAAAAGCACAAGGAAAAACTGTTGACTATGAAATTAAGCCGAACTATGTCGGCTCAAACAAACGTCCCAGTTCCTTTGAGATAACGATCAAAGCTGATGGCGAAGTTATAGAACTGCCGGACAATTTGAGAAAAATCTATAACTCAACGGATCAAAGTCAAATCGGCGCAGCAACAACTAATCTTGGAGAAAGGTTTGGGCTTTCCCACGAAGCTGGCATAAAATCCGGCCTGACCGCCGCCGCGCTGACGGCTGCCGTATCCACCGTGGACAATATCCGCCAGGTCATGAACGGGGAAATCACAGCGCAGGAAGCCTTCGTGGATGTCGCCAAAGACACCGGCATCGCCGGAGCCGTGGGCTACGGGACAACTTTTGTCAGCCATGCAGTCACAACCGCCATGGAAGTGTCCACCCATAAGCTGATTAGCTCCATGGGGAAGCTAGGCGTACCCGCCGCCGTGATTTCCTTCGGCGTGGCGTCGTTTGACTCCGTTGTGGATTTTGCGCAGGGCGAAATTGACGGGAAACAGCTTGCGCTTGAGCTGGGCGAAAACGCTGTCAGTGTGGCGGCAGGCATGGCGGGCATGGTCGCGGTTGCCCCGCTTGCTGCAAGCGCCGCAGGGGTCGGCGGCGTTATAGGGGGCGCGATAGGTTCAGTCATTCCAATCGTAGGAACAGCGGCAGGCGCGGCTGCGGGCGCGTTTGTTGCGGGGACTGCTGTTTCAATGGTTGGAAGCATGGTTAGC
>WQTL01000330.1 GCA_009786275.1 Bacillota bacterium
AGGGCGTCACCTCGTCGGCGTACATGATGACCTGCCCCTGGGCGTGGCGCGCCGCCCGGCCGATGGTCTGCACCAGGGAGGTCTGCGAGCGCAAAAAGCCCTCCTTGTCGGCGTCCAAAATCGCCACAAGCGAGACCTCGGGCAAATCCAGGCCTTCTCTCAAAAGGTTGATGCCCACCAGCACGTCGAATTCCCCCGTGCGCAAACCCCGGATGATCTCCATGCGCTCGATGGTGTCGATGTCGTGGTGCATGTAGCGCACCTTGATGCCCACGTTCTCGAAGTACGCGGTGAGATCCTCGGCCATTTTTTTCGTCAGCGTGGTCACGAGCACGCGCTCACGCCGCTCCGCGCGCGTATTGATTTCCGAAATCAGGTCGTCGATCTGCCCCTGGGTGGGTTTCACCGTCACCTCCGGGTCCAGCAGGCCCGTGGGGCGGATGAGCTGCTCCACCACCTGCGCGCTCTCACCGCGCTCGTAGTCCCCCGGCGTGGCGCTGACGAACACCTTCTGCCCCACGCGCTCGTAGAATTCCGAATAGTTCAGCGGCCGGTTGTCGTAGGCCGAGGGCAGCCGGAACCCGTACTCCACCAGTTGCTCCTTGCGCGCGCGGTCCCCGGCGTACATGGCCCGCACCTGGGGCAGCATCACGTGGGATTCGTCCACGAACAGCAAAAAATCGCTGGGGAAGAAGTCGATCAGCGTGAACGGCGCGGAGCCCGGCTCCCGCCCCGCCATGACTCTCGAATAGTTCTCTATCCCCTTGCAGAACCCCGTTTCGCGCAGCAGCTCCATGTCGTACTGCGTGCGCATGCGGATGCGCTGGGCCTCGATGAGCTTGCCCTGCGCCTCGAACATCGCCGCCTGGTCCACCATTTCGGCAAGAATCCTGATCACAGCCTCCTCCAGGCGCTCCGGCGAAAACACGTAGTGCGACGCCGGGTAGACCGCCACGTGATTCAGCACACTGCGCACCGCCCCGGTCAAGGCCGTGATTTCGCAGATGCGCTCGATCTCGTCGCCGAAGAACTCCACGCGTATCGCCACTTCGTTCGAGTACACCGGGAAAATCTCGACAGTGTCCCCCCGCACGCGAAAGTGATTGCGCACGAAGCTCACGTCGTTGCGCTCATACCGAATTTCGACCAATTTGGCGATGAGTTCGTCCCGGGTTTTCATCATGCCGGGCCGCAGGGAGATCACCATGCTTTTGTAGTCGATGGGGTTGCCCAGGGAGTAGATGCACGACACGCTGGACACGATGATGACGTCCCTTCGTTCCGAAAGCGACGAGGTGGCCGAGTGGCGCAGCTTGTCGATCTCGTCGTTGATGCTGCTGTCCTTCTCGATATACGTGTCCGTGGCGGCGATGTAGGCCTCCGGCTGGTAGTAGTCGTAGTAGCTCACGAAGTACTCCACGGCGTTTTCGGGGAAAAACTCGCGGAACTCGCTGCACAGCTGCGCCGCGAGGGTTTTGTTGTGGGCCAGCACCAGCGTGGGCCGGTTCATCTGGGCGATCACATTCGCCATGGTGAACGTCTTGCCGGAGCCCGTCACGCCCAGCAGCGTCTGCGTATCGTAGCCCTTGCGCAACCCCTCCACCAGGGAGGCGATGGCCTGCGGCTGGTCGCCCGTGGGCGCGAAAGGGGAGTGGAGCTTGAAATGGTCCATGGTAAGTATCCAATCTTATGTAGGGGACGGCGTCCTCGACGTCCCAAAGTAAAGTTTTTTAGCCTTGGGGATTATGCTAAAACTGGTTCATTAACACGCATTCGCTTTTGCCCAATCCCCAAGGCTCCTTCGCTTGCGAGGGAGCTCCCCGCCTCGGGCGGGGTGAGGGAGCATCGCGGAGCGGCGTTCTTTCTTACGTAATCCCCCGCAGCGTATCCTTCTCTTTATCAAACGCCATGAACTGCGGCCACTTCGCGTTGCTCCGCACATTCAGCTGCTTCGGCGATTCCAGCAGCCACAGCATGAACGCCGTGCCGTCGTCGCTGTAAAAATTCGTGTGGTGCAAATCCCGCTGGAACCAGGTATTTTCTGGCAAAAAGCACGTGCTCGCGTCGATCATGCGCTGCGGGTCGATATGGTCATGTCCGCAGTTGACCTTCTGCTTGTAGCCCGCCGGGAACGTTTCGCCCAGCGGCATGCACGTGGCCCAGCCGCTGGTGCGCTCGGTGGCCAGGCCGTCGTCAGTGTGGGCCAGGCCGTGCGGGCCGATGGGCGGCCCTTGCAGGTTGTAGCCCGACAGCACGTAGCAACGCACGCCATCGTTCTTGGCCGCTTTGAGCAAGCTTTTCGCCTTGTTGAACACATTATAGTGGTAGTCGTCGATCTTCGCGATCAGCCCCTTGTGCGCCACGGGGTCCAGCAATAATTTCTTCGCGGCCTCGTAGTCCGGGCTGTCCACCAGGCCCCAGAAGCCCGGCAGCTGCGCGAAAATGGGCACCATCAACTCCTCGAAGGCCTCTGGGTTCAGGTATTGCACCAGGGCCTCCGCGCCGTCCAGCACGGGGTCCAGCACACCCATTGCTCGCAGCGCGCCCAGCAACGCGTCCACGATGCCGCCCCAGGGCTCGCTGCCCTGCATGCTCTGCTTGAGGAACATCTGCAAGGTCTTGCCGTCCAGGGTCAGGCGCTGGTTGAACAGGTCCCCCACGACGGGGATGCCCTGGAACACCGTGTGCATCAGCACCAGGGTGGAGACATTCCCGTGGCCATATTTCGCCAGGTAGCTCATCGCCACGCAGCCGCCCATGCTCACCGCCACGATTTTCACCTTCGAGCGGCCGGTCTCCTTGAGCACCTTTTGAATGAACTTGTGCAGGCGCGCGGCCTCCGTCACGCCGCTCTCCCGCCAGTCGATCACGAACTGGTAGCTGTACTCAGCCCCGTACTGCCGCGCGAACTTCCCGTGGGAGATGCTGTCGATCTTCCCGCTCTTGTCCTTGGCGTAGGAATCCGGGAAGCGCAGCTGTGTAACCGCGTGCTTGCTCGTCCCGTCCGGCAGGTAGGCGATGTCGTCGAACAAATCGCGCAGGATGGGATAGGCCAGCTTCGTGAAGCCGTCCCGCCAGACGGGCAGCAGCGGCACCAACGGCACGACCTTCAGTGCCGCCTTGGCGATGGCGCCGCCGTCGGGCGGCCAGATCTCGCGTGTCCCATCGGGCGACAGCAGCGGGGATTCCCCCATGCCGTTGACGATAATCAGCGGCTCCTTGGCGGCCTTCGCTCCAACGGGCACGGCGCACAGCAGCGCGAGGGCAAGGGCGACCACCAGTGCGAACATTCTTTTCATGACCATAACCTCCAATTAAGCATTCAGCATTAAGCATTAAGCATTCAGCATTACCTCGTGTCCGCCGCCTTCTGCCGCTCCATGGCGATCACCTTGCCGCTGACGAATATCCGCTTGAAATTTGGATGCGCCGCCATGGAGAAGCATTCCCCGCCGGCGATGATCAGGTGGTCCACCAGGCGGATGTTCACCTCGTCGTAGAGCTTTACGGCGGCCTCGGTGAGCCGGACGTCCTCAGAGGAGGGCGCGCACAGGCCGTTGGGGTGGTTGTGTGCCAGCACAACTCTCGTGGCGTTGTGGTGGAAGGCGGTCTCCAGCAGGGTGCGGTTGTCCAGGCTCACGGCGTACTTCGTGCCCAGCGAGACCTTGCACCGGCGCAGCAGCTGCGCCGCGTTGTCCATGCAGAAAAGGTACGTGACCTCGTTTTTCTCGCCCATGAACTGCGCCAATACGTACTTCCGGAACTCCTTGGGCGAACTGAAGCTGATCTTTTCGCCGGCCTGCTCCGCCAGGTAGCGCCGGGCCAGCTGCGCCACGAAGGCGATCAGGGTGGCCGATTCCGGGCCCACGCCCTTTACCTTGCACAGCTCCTCGGGCGCGGCGTCCAAAACATTCACCAGCGTGCCGAAGTGGTCCAACAGGTCGTGGGCGATCTCGTTGGTGTCAATCCTGGGGATGGAGTAGAACAGCAGCAGTTCCAGCACGTTGTGCGGCTGGAAACTGTCCAGCCCCGCGCTGCGGAACAGCGCGCGCAGCCTCTGCCTGTGATCCTCGTGCATGCACAGCCCCCATTCTATCTATAGTATAATACAAATGTTTGGGTTTGTAAAGAACAAAATTTTGTGCTACAATATCTAATATCTAAAATCTAATATCTAATATCTAACATCGGAGGTGTCCCATGCGCGTCGCCGGCATCATCGCCGAATACAACCCCTTCCACGCGGGCCACGCCTGGCATATCGCCCAGTTGCGCGCGGCCGGGGCCACGCATGTCGTCGCCGTGATGAGCGGTTACACCGTGCAGCGCGGGGAGTTCGCCATCGCCCGCAAGCAAGTACGCGCCCAAATAGCGCTCCAACACGGCGCTGACCTGGTGATTTGCCTGCCCACGCCGTTCTCCTGTGCCCGCGCGCAGGATTTCGCCCGGGCGGGGGTGCACCTGCTGCAATCGCTGGGCTGCGTGGACATCCTCGGCTTCGGCAGCGAATGCGGCGACCTCTCGCTGCTCCGGCGCGCGGCCGCCGGCCTGCGGGAGGAGGGCGTGAAAAATTCCATGCGCCAGGCGGTAGGGGAGGGGAGCCCCTTCGCCGCGGCCCGGCAGGCGGCCCTCGCGCAGGCCGACCCGCAGGCCGCCGCCTTGCTGCGCAGCCCGAACGACACCCTCGCCGTGGAATACCTCACCGCCATGGAGGAGCTCGGGGCAGGGTTCGCCCCCCTTGCCGTCACCAGAAGGGGAGCCGCCCACGACGCACCGGAAGGCGGGACTGATTTTCCATGCGCCTCTGAACTTCGCATAATATTTCTTGAAAGGGGAGTCCCCGAGGATATTTTTTCCTCCGCGATCCTGCGTGACGAAGCCTCTCTCGGCCTCGCCCCCGTGGACATGCGCAGGCTGGAAACCGCGTGGCTCCTGCGTTTGCGCGGCATGGGCACCGAGGAGCTCGCGCTGCTGCCCGATGTCTCGGAGGGGATGGAGCACCTTTTGCACGGCGCCATCCGGCAGGCGAGGTCAGTGGGCGAAATCCTCTCCCTCGCCGGCGGCAGGCGATACCCCACCGCCCGGCTGCGGCGCATTCTCTTTCACGCTTTACTCTGTGTAACAGCCGACGGCTTCGCCGCGCTTCCACGCTTTATCCAGGTGATAGGCCACAACGCCGCCGGTCGGGCGCTGCTCCGCCTCGCGAAATCCACCGCATCGCTGCCGCTCGTCCTGCGTCACAGGGACATGAAAAGCTTATCCTTAGAGGCCCAAAAGCAGTACAGCCTTGAATGCCGCGCCGCCGACCTGATGGCCCTCGCGATGCCGCAGCCGCAGCCCTGCGGCATGGAGGAGCGGCGGCAAGCCATCGCTTTATCGCAATAGCGCGCCAACACAGCAATCGTCCTGCACGCTCTCTATCCGCACCCGGACGATCTGGTTTTGCGCCTCCGGCCCCGCGTCCGTGATCCGCACCGGCGCGTAGTGGGCGCTGTAGCCGTGCATGCCCCCGGCGGGGTGCTCCTCCTCGGGGAGCACCTCCAGCACGCTCCCTATTTGCGAATTCA
>WQTL01000331.1 GCA_009786275.1 Bacillota bacterium
TATTTTGAATAGAAAAAATGGACTTCTGCCGAGGACGGCGGGAGTTTTTTTATTGGAGGAATTTATGCGCAGATTATCCACCTACACCCCCACACCCTTCATGCCCTCCGGCTCCCACTACGACAAGGCCCTAGCCGACACCGCCGTGGCCTTCATCAATTGCCTCAAGCACACCAAGGGCGAGTGGTACGGCCAGCCCTTTGAGCTCATCGACTGGCAGGAGCAGATCGTCCGC
This sequence comes from Bacillota bacterium, assembly GCA_009786275.1. GTDB lineage: Bacteria > Bacillota > Clostridia > Oscillospirales > Acutalibacteraceae > WRMQ01. The sequence goes on from WQTL01000331.1 coordinate 236, forward strand.
GATTTAATGGGCATCGTCAAGCCCTCGGGCTATCGTAATTTCAACACCGCATATATCGAAATAGCCAAGAAGCAGGGCAAGAGCGAGCTCGCGGCGGCAATGGCGCTGCTGCTCACCTGCGGCGACGGCGAGCACGGCGGCGAGGTCTACGGCTGCGCCAGCGACCGGCAGCAGGCCAGCATCGTGTTCGACGTGGCCTGCGGCATGGTGGAACAGTGCCCGGCGCTGCGCTCGCGGATTAAGCCGATTATGTCGCAGAAGCGCCTGATCTACAAGCCACTGAACAGCTTTTACCAGGTGCTTTCGGCTGAGGCATACACCAAGCACGGCCTGAACGTCCACGCTGTGGTGTTCGACGAGCTCCACGCCCAGCCCAACCGCCAGCTATATGACGTCATGACCCACGGCTCCGGCGACGCCCGCAAGCAGCCTCTGTACTTTTTGATCACCACGGCGGGCAATGACACGCAGAGCATTTGCTACGAGGTGCATCAAAAGGCCCTGGATATTTTGGAGGGCCGCAAGGCCGACCCCTCGTTTTACCCGGTAATCTACGGCGCGGGGGAGGCCGAGGACTGGACGTCGCCCGAAGTGTGGCGCAAAGCCAACCCGTCCCTGGGGATCACCGTGGACGAGGAGAAATTGTTCCTCGCCTGTGAAAGCGCCAAGCAGAACCCCGCCGAGGAGAACCTGTTCCGGCAGCTGCGCCTTTGCCAGTGGGTGAAGCAGTCCATCCGCTGGATGCCCATGGAGAAGTGGGACGCCTGCGCCCACCCGGTTGACCCGGAGGCCCTGCGGGGCCGGGCCTGTTATGCCGGGCTCGACCTTTCCAGCACCACCGACATCACCGCCTTCGTGCTGGTATTCCCGCCCGAAAGCGCCGAGGATCGCTACGAGGTGCTGCCGTTTTTCTGGCTGCCGGAGGACACCCTGCCTCAACGGGTGCGCCGCGACCACGTGCAATATGACGTGTGGGCCGCGCGGGGGAAGCTGAAAACCACCGAGGGCAACGTGGTGCATTATGGCTTCATCGAAAAGGCGATTGAGGAGCTCGGCGAGGTGTATAACATCCGCGAGATCGCCTACGACGACTGGAATGCCACGCACATGATACAGAACCTGGAGGGCCTCGGCTTCCGGGTGGTTCCGTTTGGGCAGGGCTTCAAGTCGATGTCGCCGCCCAGCAAGGAGCTCATGCGCCTGACGCTGGACGGCAAGATCGCCCACGGCGGGCACCCGGTGCTGCGCTGGATGATGGACAATATTTTCGTGCGCACCGACCCGGCGGGCAACATCAAGCCGGATAAAGAAAAATCCAGCGAAAAGATAGACGGCGCGGTTGCGCTCATTATGGGCCTCGACCGGGCGACGCGCGGCGGCGGGCATACGGAGAGCGTGTATTCCAAATCAGGGAGGGGGCTGCTTGTTCTATGAGAAAATTCGGCAAGCGAGCCCGCGACAAACCCAAGAACGACCTGGGCGGCGGCGTGGCTTTCCCCATGGGCGACACCCTCAGCGGCCAGGCCGTGAACGAGCGCACGGCAATGACCGTGACGGCGGTTTACGCCTGCGTCCGCATTTTGGCCGAGGCCATCGCCGGGCTGCCCATCCACCTCTACCGCCACCAGCCGGGCGGGGGCCGGGAGCGCGTGACCGATCACCCGCTGTTCCCCCTGCTCCACGACGCCCCGAACAGCGAAATGACCAGCTTTGTATTCCGGGAAACCCTTATGGCCCACTTGCTTTTGCACGGCAACGCCTACGCGCAGATCATCCGGGACGGCCACGGGCGGGTGCTGGAGCTCTATCCGCTGCTCCCCAACCGCATGAGGGTAGACAGGGACGCGGCGGGCCGCATTTTTTACGAGTACCGCAAGGGCGACGGCGCGGCGGTTCCCCTGCGCCGGGAGGATGTGCTGCATATCCCCGGCCTGGGCTTCGACGGCTTGGTGGGTTACTCCCCGATTGCGATGGCAAAGAACGCCGTGGGCCTGGCCCTCGCCACGGAGGAATTTGGCTCCACCTTCTTTGGAAACGGGGCCAACCCCGGAGGCGTCCTCGAAAGCCCCGGCGTGATTTCAGACCCGGAGCGGCTGAAAGAAAGCTGGCATTCGCAGTTTTCCGGGGCGCGGGCGCACAGCATTGCCGTCCTCGAGGAGGGCCTGAAATATCACAGCATCGGCATACCGCCCGACCAGGCGCAATTCCTCGAAACCCGGAAATTTCAAATCACGGAGATCGCCCGCATCTTCCGGGTGCCGCCGCATATGCTGGCCGACCTGGAGCGGGCCACGTTCTCCAACATTGAGCATCAGTCGCTGGAGTTCGTGAAATTCACGCTCGGCCCGTGGGTGGCCCGCTGGGAACAGGCTCTCATGCAGGCGCTGCTATTGCCCGGCGAAAAGCGGGAGTATTTCATCCGCTTCAACCTCGACGGCCTGCTGCGGGGCGACTACAAGAGCCGCATGGACGGCTACGCCACGGGCATTCAAAACGGCTTCCTTTCCCCGGACGACGTGCGCGGCCTGGAGGAGCTAAACCCCATACCGGGCGGGGCCGGTTCGCGCTACTACTTCAACGGCAACATGATCCCCATAGAGCTCGCGGGGACGCAGTGGAATAAAAACGGACAGGAGGGCGGGCCATGAAATGCAAGAAATGTGAGCAGGAGCTAGAGCCCCGGCGCTTCCCGCTGGGCTTCGCCTGCGCCTGTGGCACCGAGGGCTGCGCGGGCAACGAGGCCGGGGAGTTCTGGCTTACGCCCGAAGCGGCGCAGCGCAATATTGGAAGGAGTGATTCATCTTGAGGCAATTCTGGAACTGGACAAAAAACCAGGAGGCGGGCACCGAGGAGCTCCGCATTGACGGCTACATCGCGGAACAGTCCTGGTTCGCGGACGACGTGACGCCCCGGCAATTCAAGGAGCAGCTGGCGGCCCGCAGCGGCGACCTGACCGTATGGATCAACAGCGGCGGCGGCGAGTGCTTCGCGGCGGCGCAAATCTACAACCTGCTCAAGGAGCACCCCGGCAAGGTTACGGTGAAAATCGACGCGCTCGCGGCCAGCGCCGCCAGCGTGATCGCGATGGCGGGGGACACGGTGCTAATTTCGCCCGTGGCGCAGATCATGATCCACAACCCGGCCACGGACATTTTCGGCGAGGTGGCCGACCTGGAGCGCGGCATTGAGATGCTGGGCGAAATCAAGGAAAGCATCATCAACGCCTACGAAATCAAGACTGGGCTTTCCCGCGCCAAGATCGCGAAAATGATGGACGCGGAAACCTGGCTCAACGCGAAGGCCGCCGTCAAGCTGGGCTTCGCGGACGCGCTGCTCTATGGCAGCGCCGACGACCTGGAGGAGGTTGTATTCGACCGGCACACCCCTGCCGTCGCGGTGGCGGCGGCCTTCCACAAAAAGCTGAAACCCAAGAACCCCGGCGTGACCGCTGCTTCGTTGGAGCAGCGGTTGCATCTTATTTTGCATTAAAAAACGAAAGGTGGATTTATTCATGAACAAGATTTTGGAACTGCGCGAAAAGCGCGCCCGGCTGTGGCAGACGGCCAAGGATTTCCTCGACAGCAAGCGCGGGGCCGACGGCCTCGTAAGCGCCGAGGACGCGGCCAGCTACGACAAGATGGAGGCCGACATGGTGGCGCTGGGCAAGGAGATTGAGCGGCTGGAGCGCCAGGCCGCCCACGACGCGGAAATGGCGAAGGCCACCGCCGACCCCCTCACCGGCAGGCCCGGCGACACCCCCGAGGACAAGACAGGCCGCGCCGCCGCCACGTATAACAAGGCGTTCTGGAACGCCATGCGGGCGCGGGGCGGCGAGGGCCTGGAGGCCGCCGTGCGCAACGCCCTGCGCATCGGCGCGGACAGCGAGGGCGGCTATCTCGTCCCGGACGAGTTCGAGCGCCGCCTGGTGGAGGCCCTGACGGAGGAGAACATTTTCCGGGGCCTCGCCAACGTGATCACCACCAGCGGCGGCGACCGCAAAATCCCGGTGGTGTCCAGCAAGGGCGAGGCGTCGTGGCTGGACGAGGGCCAGGCCATCCCGGAGAGCGACGACAGCTTCGGGCAAGTGACCATCGGGGCCTACAAGCTGGGCACGATGCTCAAAATCTCCGAGGAGCTCCTCAACGACAGCGCCTTCGACCTGGAGGCTTACGTCACCCGCGAGTTCGCCCGGCGCACCGGCGCGAAGGAGGAGGACGCGTTCATCAACGGCGACGGCACCGGCAAGCCCACGGGCATCCTGGCCGCGACGGGCGGCGGGCAGATCGGCGTCACCACGGCGGGCGCGACGGCCATCACCCTCGACGAGGTGCTGGATTTATACCACGCCCTCAAGACCCCCTACCGCCGCACCGCCTCGTTCATCATGAACGACGCCACGGTCAAGGCCATCCGCAAGCTGAAAGACGGGAACGGGCAGTATCTGTGGGCTCCGTCCATCAAGGAGGGCACCCCGGACACCATCCTCAACCGCCCCATCCACACGTCGGCCTTTATGCCCACCGTCGCGGCGGGCGCAAAGTCCATCGTGTTCGGCGACTTCCGCTACTACTGGATCGCCGACCGGCAGGGCCGCATTTTCCGCAGGCTCAACGAGCTTTTCGCCGTGAACGGCCAGGTGGGTTTCATTGCCACCCAGAGGGTGGACGGCAAGCTCATTTTGCCGGAGGCCGTGCAGATTCTGAGGCAGAAGGCATCGTAAGGAGGGGCGCATATGCGCAAGCCTGAAACGGCGGTGCTTTTGCTCTCCACGGTAAAAGCAAACTTAATCCTGGAACACGACGCGGACGACAGCCTGCTCCTGGGCTTCATCCGCGCCGCGCTTTCCTATGCCGAAAGCTACCAGCACCGCCCGGCTGGGCACTACGCCAAGGCCCCGCTGCCGCCCACGACCGAGCAGGCCGTGGTTATGCTGTCGTCCCACTTTTACGAGAGCAGGGACGGCAGTACGGCAGGGTTCTTCGGGGACAGCGTCCAGGCCGGGCGGCAGGTTTGGGACACGGTGAACATGCTGCTGCGATTGGAAAGGTGGTGGTCGGTTTGAGCTTTGGCAACCTAACCGCCGTCCCCCTCACCCGCGCCGAGGCCGTGGCGTTCATCGAACAGCATCACCGGCACCACAAGCCCGCCCAGGGCGATAAGTTCCGCTTCGGCTGCTTCGCGGGCGGCGAGCTTGTAGGCGTGATTCAGGTGGGCCGCCCGGTCAATCGCATTTTGGACGACGGCGGCATTTTGGAAGTGACCCGCCTGTGTACAGACGGCACGGCAAACGCCTGCTCCTTCCTCTACGCCCGCGCCGCCAAAATCGCCCGGCTCATGGGCTATAGGAAAATCATCACTTACATCCTCGACAGCGAGCAGGGCGCGAGC
>WQTL01000332.1 GCA_009786275.1 Bacillota bacterium
CGGCGGCATGAGCCTGCCCGCCATGAACGACGACTCCTCCCCCGAGGCGGGCTACGGCTGGGACAGGCGGAGGAGAGCATGATCCGCAACTATGACGATTTCATCCGTGAGCTTCTCGCCGCGGGGTTTTCGCAGTTCGGCCTGGGGAAGGACAGCGTGGCGTCGCTGTTCCCCTACAGCTGGTGCGCGCAGCCCGGGGACTGCCCCGTGCAGTGGTTCTGCGGCGACCCGGACCGCGACCCCTGGGATTGGCGCGAGCGCGTGATCGCCGAGCGCGACGACGTCGCCTACTCGAAGGTGTTTTTCAAAAAGCACGGCTTCATCACCCGGGAATGGTATCCGTATTTCCTCGCCGCGCGCAGGAGGGGCCGCGAATTCGCCGAGGCCTACGCCGACGGGCTTTATAGCCGCGCCGCGCTGCGCATCCACGACTGCCTGCAACAGAACGGCGCGCTGCCCGTGCACGATATCAAGCCCATGGCGGGGTTCACCCGGGAGGAGAAATCCGCCTTTGAGCGCGCCCTGGCCGAACTGGAAATGGGCCTCTACATCACCGTGTGCGGCCACGCCCAAAAAATCAGCAGGGCGGGGGAGAGCTACGGCTGGGCCTCGGACGTCTACTGCCTGGCGGAGGAGTTCTGGCCGGAGGAGGTATTCCAGCGGGCGGGGGTGCTCACGGAAGAGGAAGCGGCTGAGAAAATCGAGAAACAGGTGTATAGGATCAATCCGGGCGTGCAGGCAAAAGCAGTACAGAAATTCATCTACGGATAAAAGGAGGCCCCTTATGAGCATCTTCACCCTCACCTGGCTGGGCCAGGGCGGCTACGCCCTGCAAATTAGCGAAAAAACCATCTACCTCGACCCCTACATGTCCGATATGGTCGAAAAAAAGGAGGGCCTGGCGCGCTTGGTGCCGCCGCCCATCGATCCGGCGCGGGCCCGCCCGGACTACTACCTTGCCACCCACGACCATATGGACCACCTGGACACGGACTTTATTTCGCAAATAGATTGCAAGGGTGTGCAATTTATCTGCCCCGAAAGCTGCAAAAAAGCCTTGCTTGCCTTGGGCAAGGGCATTGAGGAAGGGCAAGTCACTGTTGTCAAGCAGGGCGATGTGCTCGAACTGGAAGGCTTCATCCTGCGCGCGGTTTATGCCGATCACACGCCCGACAGCGTGGGGTTTGTCATCACAGCCGAGGGCATCGCGCTGTACGTCACCGGGGACACGCTCTACGGCGACACGGTAGGCGAGGGGACTAATGCCGACATCATCTGCTGCTGCACCAACGGCCGCTGGGGCAACATGAACGCCGAGGAGGCCGTGCGGGTGGCGTTGCGCTCCGGTGCGCGGCTGGCCATCCCGAACCACTACGGCATGTTCGCGAAGAACACCGCCGATCCCGCGGAGTTCACCGGGATGGCCGAGGCGGCGGGGCTGAAGACGTATACCATGGGGCATAATGAGACCGTGGATGTGAAGGGGCTGCTATAATGCCTACCCCGAAATTCCCCGTCCTGGAGACGGAACGCCTGACGCTGCGCCAGCTGAAGAAGAGCGACGCGCCCGCCCTCATCGCCCTCCTGCGCGACGAGGCGGTCTCGCGCTGGCTGCTGAACAACCTCGAGCGCACGACCCTCAAGCAGGAGCAGGAGTATATCAAGGCCATGCGCAAGCAATTTCTGAAAGGCCAGGGCGTCCACTGGGTCATCTGCGACAAGGCCGGCACGCCCATGGGGGGCATCGGCATCGGGCGGTGGCCGATGGACCGCATGCACAATAAAACCAGCGCGGGGTTCTGGCTGGGCCGCGCGTATTGGGGCAAGGGCTACATGACCGAGGCCTTCTCGGCCGTGCTGGACTACGCCTTCGGCACCCTGGGGCTCAACCGGGTGTCCGCCGGGCACTTCCAGGGCAACATCGCCAGCGGGCGCGTGCAGCAAAAATGCGGCTTGCTCTACGAGGGCACGTGCCGCCGGGCCTTCCTGAAAAACGGGGCGTATATCGACGAACTGATGTACGCGATCGTGCGGGAGGACTGGGAGAAAGGGATGAAATAAATCCGCGAAAGACGTTGCAATTTCTGGAAACATCGTTTATAATGAATGTGGCGCTGCGCACAGCGGTGGTTACGGCAGTAAGAAGTAACCGCCCCTAGCTTGGCCGGCTGGGCGGTTACTTCCCGTTATCCAGTTAAAACGAGGGGCGGAAGGCCGTCTGTTCAACGCAGCGCCGCTCCTCGTTTACAGTATAGCGCAATTGCCTGCCCTTGTCAAGGGTATTTTTTATCAATAAGCAAAGGAGCCGTGACCATGCCTGAATTCTACGCCGCCATCCCCGCCGTCGCCTACGAGGGCCCGGGCGGCAAAAGCCCCCTGGCATTTCATTTCTACAACCCGGATGAGCAAATCCTCGGCAAGCCGATGAAGGCGCACCTGCGCTTCGCCATGAGCTACTGGCACACCATGTGCGCAGAGGGCGCGGACATGTTCGGCGTGGGCACCCTGGAGAAATCCTACGGCCACGCCGACCCCATGGCAAGCGCCTATGCCAAGGCGGAGGCCGCCTTCGAGTTCATGCAGAAGCTCGGCCTGGAGTTCTATTGCTTCCACGACCGCGACATCGCCCCCGAGGCCGACAATCTCCGCGAGACCAACGCCCGGCTGGACAAAATCAGCGATAAATTACTCGAATTGCAAAAAAGCACCGGGATAACCCCGCTGTGGGGCACGGCGAACCTCTTCAGCAACCCGCGCTACCAGAACGGCGCGGCCAGCAGCTGCTCGCCGGAGGTGTTCGCCTTCGCCGCCGCGCAGGTGAAGAAGGCCCTCGAGCTCACGGTGAAGCTGGGCGGGCAGGGCTTCGTGTTCTGGGGCGGGCGCGAGGGCTACGAGACCCTGCTCAACACGAACTATGCCCTGGAGCAGGACAACATCGCCCGGCTGTTCACCATGGCGCGGGACTACGCCCGTTCGATAGGTTTTCAGGGGCCCTTCTATATCGAGCCCAAGCCCAAGGAGCCCATGAAGCACCAGTACGACTACGACGCCGCCACGGCCATCGGCTTTTTGCGCAAATACAATTTGCAGGATGATTTCCGCATGAACATCGAAGCCAACCATGCCACACTGGCCGGGCATACCTTCCAGCACGAGCTGCGGGTGGCCCGGGAGGAGGGCTTCTTCGGCTCCATCGACGCCAACATCGGCGACCCGCTGCTGGGCTGGGATACCGACCAGTTCCCCACGAACGTGTACGACGCGGCGCTGGCCATGCTGGAGGTGCTCAACGCCGGCGGGTTCACCGCGGGGGGGCTCAACTTTGACGCGAAGACCCGCCGGGCCTCCAACACCTTCGAGGATCTCTTCCGGGCCTATATCGCCGGGATGGACGCCTTCGCCCTGGGGCTGCGCATGGCCGCGAAGCTGCGGGCCGACGGCCGCCTGGACGAGTTCGTAAAAGCCCGCTACGCCGGGTATGAGACCGGCCTGGGGCTCGATATCGTGCGGGGCAAAATGAACCTGCCCGCCCTGGAGGCCGTCGCCCTGGAAAAGGGCGACGTAACGACCACCAGCGGCAGGCAGGAATATTTGGAGCACGTGATGAACTGCGTGATGTTTGGGTGCTAGATGTTAGATGTTAGATTTTAGATTTTAGAAATGTAGAGACGCACGGCTGTGCGTCTCCGCTCAGAAGATCACGCTATCCCCAGGTATTCCTCCAAACACTGCCCACGGGCCTTCATCACCTTCGCCGGCCCTACCCCCACATAGCGCCAGTGCCAGGGCTCGTAGGTGATCTGCGTGCGGGCGAATTTGTCCTTCGGGTAGCGCAGGATGAAGCCGTACTCCTGCGCGTGCGCCGTCAGCCAGGCGAACTCCTTCGTGGTCTCGAAGTCCTCGCGGGTGTCCCAATAGCCGGGGCGGGTGATGTCCATGGCAAGGCCCGCGCTGTGCTCGCTGCAGCCGGGCGGGAGGATCTCCTGCGCGGCCAGGTTGACGGCCTCGGCGTAGCTGTGGCCCCGGTCCACGTTGGTCTGGATCAGGCGGTCGAAATTGCTCTTTTGCCGGGCGATGCTGCGGTAGCCGGAGTAGGGGACGAGCTCCGCCCCGGCGGCCAGGGCGGCGTCGTACATGGCCTTGTATTGCTTCGCTGCGGCGGCCTCCATCTGTATTTTCTCCGGATAGGACTCCACGCAGACCTCCAGCGCTGGCGAGTAGTTCGCGGGCAGGGCGTAGTCCCGGCTGACATAGATCAGGTAGGGGTCCCCGGGCACCGCCGCCACCGCGGGCGCGATGCCGGGGTAGTCGTAGGCGTACGCGCCGCTTGGATTGCTTGAGGGCCTTTGGGTCGTGGTTGTTGTATTTGTTGTAGATGTTGTTGTAGACGTTGTACTTGCTGTTGTCCTGGTTGTTGTTGTGATTGCTGTCGTCGTCGTTGCTGTTGTCGTGGTTGCGGCGGTGCCGGTGGATGTCGTTGCCATTGCGGTTGCCGGGCTTGCCGTGGCCGCCGGCGTGGTTTCCGGCTCGATTTCCGCCGCGCCGCAGGATGAGAATACCAGCATCAGAAGGACCAGCGCCCCTATTTTTTTCATGTGAATACCTCCGCATATTATTTTAACGCAATCAAATCGAATTGTCAAGGAGAGAACGCTATGAACGCCTCGCCCATCCTCATCGGCCTGGACGTCGGCACCTCCAGCTGCAAGGCCCTGGCCGTCGACGAAAACGCGCGGCTCCTTGCCGCCGAGGCCGAGGAATACCCCTGCTATGCCCCGCGCCCCGGCTGGAGCGAGCAGAACCCCGCCGACTGGTGGGCGGGCGCCTGCGCTGCTTTGTCGCGGCTGATGCGCAAGATCGACCCGGCGCGGGTGGCGGCGATCGGGCTTTCCGGCCAGATGCACGGCATGGTCGCCCTCGACGAGAACCATGACGTGCTGCGCCCCGCCATCCTGTGGAACGACCAGCGTACCCCCGGTCAATGTGCGGAGATCACCCAAGCCGCCGGCGGCCCGGCTGGCCTTTTGCGCCTGACGAACAACGCCATGCTCACTGGCTTCACCGGGGGCAAGATCGTGTGGTTCCGCGAGAACGAGCCGGCGCTCTATGACCGCTGCGTGAAGGTCGTCAACCCGAAGGACTACATCAATTTCCTGCTCACGAATGAAATCGCCACGGATGTCAGCGACGCCAGCGGCACGGGCCTCTACGATGTGGCGCATGGCCGCTGGAGCGGGGAATTGCTCGGTATTTTGGGCATATCGGAGAATTTATTCGCGAAAGCCCATGCATCGACCGAAATCATCGGTCAGATTACACAAGAATCAGCCGAACTGACCGGATTGCCCGTGGGCCTGCCCGTGGTGGCGGGCGGCGGCGACGCCGTGCTTTCCGCCGTGGGCATGGGGCTCGAGGAGGCCGGGCAGCTGGCCGTGACCCTGGGTACCAGCGGCGTGGTGGCGCGGCACGTGCCCGCTTTCTTTGAAAACGAAGGCGCGAAGCTGCAATTCTCGCGGGCCTGCCTGCCGGGGCTGTTCCACGTGATGGGCGTCACGCTTTCCGCCGCGGGGAGCTACCAGTGGCTCGAGAGCCTCCTGGGCGACCCGCGCCTGGCCTCCCGCAAGGAGCGCTACAAG
>WQTL01000333.1 GCA_009786275.1 Bacillota bacterium
CGCTGTTTTCTCCACATCCAACGCGCGGGTGAGCTTCTGCTCTTCCCGCGCTTTTCTTCGCGCGTCGGATGCGGAGAAAACAGTATTCAGAGTTGAACTCGAGGCCTCTTGGTCCCGAAATAGCGCTAGGGTAATGAAACAAAAAATTGATGAAGAAATCCTGGCAGACTCTTGTACAACGCAGAATTATTTGCTATAATAAAGATATCAGCTTGAATGAGGGGAATACGCATGACCAAGAGAGCAAAACGGAGGATCGCTGTTTTTATTTCAGTAGGTGTATTGATTCTAGTGCTATTGGTAGTGGCCATTAATTGGTTTTATCTCCCGATCGACCAATGGCCTAGAGCTATATCGTTGCACCTCAAGCTGCCCACCGTCACCACCAGTGAAGGCATTCGGCCCGAAAAATATAGCGAAACACTTCTGCAAAGCGGTGCGTTGCTTAACGGCGTGCGCGTGGAGGATGGCTATATCTATGTCAAGCCCGGCGAGGGGCGTGTGCGAAAGCTAGATTTACAGGGCGAAATCATTTGGAAAAAGGCATACCCCTTTGTACACAAAGCGCAACCGGGGTATTTTAGCGTACATGAGGACGGCAGCGGGAACGGTTTTTTTGTGGTTTATGACGTGAATTCTCACGGGGTCAGAAACGGTAAGAGGGTGGATTTTCCACCCGTCCTGGCACGCATGGACGTGGATGGCAACCTGCTTTGGCAGCGGGAATACCCTGGAAAAAGCGACTGTGCGCTGCAATATGTTTTTGCGCTGCCCTCGGGCGAAATTGTGACCGTCGGCAGCAATGAAAGCGACCACGAGCTGGGTGTGTCGGGTCCCAGCGACCTCTATCTTTCCAAGCGCAGCGCGGAAGGCGAACTGTTGCTGGAAAAGACGATCACAAGCTTGGACCAATTCGACTACGTGCACATGGCGCAGTACATTCCCGGGCATGGCCTGTTTGTGTTCGATGGCTTCAACAGCCACCATCTGCTGTTGCTGGACGAAAACCTGGAGGTGTTGTGGCAGCAGGCATCCGATGAATTCATAGTGAACGCCGCCGTATCGGGGGAAACAGTATTTTACAGCTATCTCGGTGAAATGTCCGAGGACCTGGGGCGTCGGATAGGCCGCCTGCGGACTATAGATATGCAGGGAGAAACGAGGGAGATCCCGAACATGCCGGATAATATGCAGCTCCTCGGCCCGGCGGGTGAGTACATAGCGGTGACCGGCGAACATGGCGTATGCCTGCTGAACAACACTGGTGTGGTTGTACTCGAACTGCCCATGCCGGGCTGGACGGAATACCCTCATGAATACATCACCGGTGGCATGACAATCACAAAGGCGCTGCCAGCGCAGGACGGCTATATCGTGGTTTGTGAAATTCTCGGCGAACTAAAGCCATCTCATCCCGCGGTAAATCATATGACGTATATTACAGAAACAGTCTTTGCCGGTTATGACATGCAGGGACAAGAGATATGGAAGTATGGATTTACGCACTGATACCCCCGTAATGGCGGACCGGGGTATCGTGTTGCATCAGACATGTCATCTCGACAACGCGAAAGGAACTTCATGCCCTACTTCAAACTCGACAATGACATCTTCTCTCTGCGCTTGGACTCCTACGAGTTTCAGGTTTACGCTTACTTGGTTTCCTGCGCGGGGAAGAAGGGCGAGTGCTGGCCGAGTACCAACACCATCGCGAGGATGCTCGGCATGAGCCAGAGCACAGTAATCAACAAAATAGAATCGCTGGTGCGCAGGCAGCTCATCGACAAACGCATGACCACCCGCCACAGCGAGCGCGGTCGAGTCAGCACAGGCAACAACCATTACTGCATCCGTGCCGTGATCGAAGGTCTATGATTCAAATTGAAAATGTTGACAAGTTATGCGTAAGGGCGTATAATGCGATTTGGGCCCCGGCCCTGTTCCCCGCACATTATAGAGAGGAAACTATACACTATGCAAAGGACCCAAACCCCACTCGGCGGCACATGGGAATTTGAGCTGGACCCCTACGAAAAGGGGATTGCCGAACAGTATTGCTTGCGCGAAAGCCTGGACGACGAGATTCAGGTGCCGGGGTGCTGGCAGACGCAAAATAAACGCCTCACCGGCGAGCTTGCCGGGCTGCTGTCCCGCAGGGGGTCCGAGGGGGTCGAGCGGTGGAAAACCGTGGACGGCGGCTACGTCGTCGCCGAGACCGAATATTACGGCGCGGCCTGGTACGCAAAAAATATCACGGTTCCGGAATCGGCGAAAGGGCGCGAGGTTTGGCTGGTATTTCCGGGGCTCCACGCCAAGTGCGAGCTGTGGCTGGACGATACGCTTATCGCCTGCCACGAGGACGGGCCCTTTCTCCCCCTGCGGGTCAGGATCACGGACCTGATCCGTTTCGGGCAGCAGCAGCGCCTGACGCTGCGCTTTTGCGAGGACGCCAGTATTTTGCAGGGCGTGGTCAAGCCCCATTTCAGGGGCGTATGGCGCACGCCGTACATCGAATACGCGAACGACGTGCGCATCGACGACCTGTTCGCCCGCGGCGACCCCTTTACCGGCGAGGTGAACGTGGAGGCGGAGCTCGATTTTACCGGCGGGCCGCGCCCCCTCGGCTGCCGGCTGTTCTTCCGCAAGGCCGGGGAAGCGGAAACCCTCGCGGCAAGCGGGACGATCGAGGGCGGCGGCGTATTCAAAACCTCGTTCACAGCCGGCGGGGCCCTGCCCTGGACGCCGGAAACCCCCAACCTCTACCATTGCCGTATGGAGATCGGCGAAAACGGCGAAATGCTGGATGAAACGGACGTCCGCTTCGGGTTCCGGCGCTTCGAGACCCGCGGGCGGCAGATCCTCCTCAACGGAAAGCCGATTTTCATGCGGGGCTGCGGATGGGTCATGCCCACGGAACCGGAGGATTTCGCGCCGTCGGTCAGCAGGGAATACCACGAGCGCCTGGCGGGCCGTATCAAGGAATACGGCTTCAACTGGTTCAGGATTCATTCCGCCCCAAGCCCGGACATCGGCCTGGATGTCGCGGACGAAATGGGGCTCTTGTACAGCCAGGAGCTGTTCCTCACCTTATGGGAAACCGAGCGCGAGCGCGCGGTCACCCGCCGGCAATGGTCGAAGCTGATCAAAAGCCTGCGCAATCACCCCTGCGTATGGCTGTGGTCCATGGGGAACGAGCAGGGCTGCTCCAATCCGGTCTACAACGAAATGATTGCCGCGATGTACCGCGAAGCCAAACAGATTTCCCCCCAAACCCTTGTCACTTTCAGCGACGGGGTCCACCGGACCTCCTTCTACAGGCGGCCCAACGATGTGTATATGGTCAGCCCCGGCGAAGGCGTCACCGTGGGCTCGGCGCTCGACATCGCGCCCTCGGCCAGGCTGGACGTCAGCAGCGTCGAGCTCCCGCTGGTGGTGCACGAGCTGGGCTATGTCGAAAGCCTGCCGCACCCGCGGCAATTCGGGCTGCCCAGGGACGGCGCCCGTTTCCCGGCGATGGCCGAAATGCGCAGGCTCATCCAGGCCAAGGGCCTTTCCGACGAAACGGTTCTGCGATGGAGCGAAAACAGCGAGCGCATGGTGACCAACTGCTATTATTACGGGATGGAAAACCTGCGGAAGGTCGACGGACTCGCCGGCTACAACCAGTGGGTGATTATGGACGGCCCGGTGGAGCAGTCCGGCCTGCTGGACCATTGGCTGAACGACAAAACCGGCATGACGGCGGAAAAATGCCGCCGCGTCAACGGCGTGACCTCCATATCCATGACACCCCTGCGTGACCGCTATACGCTGTTTGACGGCGAAGCGGCGGAATTCTCCCTGCATATCTCCCACCACGGGGAGGAGACGCTGCGCGGCACGGCCCATTGGCGGCTCACACGCGGCGGCGAGGTTCTGGATACAGGGAGCGCAAGCTTTGCCGCCGAACCGGTGCGCGTGGCGGACATCCGCGGCATCACCGCAAGCAACCCTGCCCGGGATGAATCCGGGACCCTGCTGCTGGAGGCCTGGATCGACACCGCAGGCGGCAGGATCTATAACGAATGGAAATTCTGGAGCTTTGTCCGGATGTCGGGGGAAGCGCCGCCGCTGCCCGTGCGCCAGCTCACCGGCGTGTTCGCCGTGGTGGAGGACCGCCCGGCGGAGCTGTTCCCCTATGTCCGCAATATCGCCGAGGGCCAGGTCCTATCCCTGGAGCCCCCGGCCGTGCTGCTGGTCAACTCCCTCGTGCCCGCGGCGGTGGATTTCCTCCTGCGCGGGGGCCGGGTGGTCTATTGCCCGGTGTACTACCTTCACAGCGGCATGAGCCTGCCGAGCCTGCCTTCCGGGTGGAACAACAGGCCCACCTGGGCCGGCCTTGACGGCAATTTCGGCAGCGTCGTATACGGGCACGAGGTGTTGGAATCGTTCCCCCACGAGGGCTGGGCCGACTATAACTTCTATGACCTGATGTCCGGCGCGCGGGTGCGCGCCAGCGCGCCGTTCTGGTCGGTCGTGCCGAGGGTCTTCGACCTGGACGCTTGGCCTGTCGGGATCGAGCCCATCATCCGCTCTCTGGGCTACGCCACAAAGCTGAACAACCGCGGCTATATGTTTGAAGCCCGCGTCGGAGAGGGAAAGCTGTTCGCGGCGTCGCTGCGGCTTTACGAAACCCTGGGGACCCATCCCGAATCGCAGCGCCTGTTCGAATCCATCCTGCGCTATACGGCGTCGGATGCTTTCGATCCGAAGCCCCGTGTCTCCGCGGAGGAATTCAGGGGGCTTTTGAGGGAGCAAGGGGTCAGGATGTTATAGGAGGTCAATTTCCGGGGTGACACGCCGCAGTGATCGCGGTTGCGTCAGCACAGCCAACCAACCACTACTACATCCGCTCTGTAGCCGAGGCAAAGATGGCGCACGAACGTTTTCCAGGACTGGGGGGTACTTTAACAGGCAAAGGGAATGTATAAGAAAAACTGAAGTTCTGAATATTTAAAACCCCGCTGCGAGCCGAGATGGCCCTGCTCGCACCCGAAAGCCATGCAAAAATCGCCAGTTCCATCGCTCCCAAGGGAGGCAAGCATGAGCGTAAAGCGAATTGCGATTCGCTTTGGCTATACGCCGTCCGCCTGCTTGGCCGGGGCGCTGCCCCGGACCCCGTCCCACGCAGCAGTGCATGCTTCGCACAGCCTGCCCTTGCGCTCATAAATAGTAGCGAAGCTTTTCTTGTTCGCGCTATGCCGCATGACAGTTACAGATCCGGGCTGGCTTATTTTGTCGTAGGGATAGTCCTCATACGCGCCGGGGAAGGTCAGGCAGAAGTCGATCAGGTCTTGGCGGGTCATGGTTTCTCCCTGTCAAAGAACGGCGACTTCCCCGAAACCGAAAGCGGAATCCCCATGATGAGCTTGTACTCCCCCAGCAGGCCCAGCGCTGCGGCGGCCTTCGTAGTTGTTGTGCTGTCGATGGTTACTGTCCACACGTCCGTGCCGTGGTCAATTTGCCAACCCTTGTGCCATGCGCCTTCGTCGTAAACATAGCAGCACATGCCTACATCACTGGAAAGCGTCCAAAAGTCGTAGCTGTCCAGGCTCCAGAACGTGCCGTGGTAATCCCATATGCGATAGCTGTCCGGGCAATCGTAGA
>WQTL01000334.1 GCA_009786275.1 Bacillota bacterium
AAAAACGAAGGGGTCGCTGCCCACAGCGACCCGGTATAAAATATATTGCGGGCGGTTGTGGGCAACCGCCCCTACAGCCCTACCGCTCCAAAAATCGTTCCATCAAATCCGCCCCGGACTCACAGTACAATCCTGTACCCTTTGCCGTTTCCTCGCACACGCACGCCACGCCGCGCCCGCTGCCCCGCCACGACTTGCGATAGAGCATATAGGGCACGGGGTCGCTCGTATGCGTCCGGACGGCCAGGGGGGTGGGGTGGTCGGGGAGGAAAGCCAAGGCATAGTCGTCTTGGGCTTCGAGGTATTCCAGCACGATGGGCAGCACACGTTGGTCGATGAGCTCGATCCCGAGGATTTTCTCGCCGGCATCGCCCCGGTGGCCTGCCTCGTCGGTGGCCTCGAAGTGCAGGTAGACGAAATCCTGCCCGGCTTCGAACTCCTCAATGGCCTGCCGCGCCTTGCCCTCGTAGTTCGTATCCAGCCAGCCCGTGGCCCCGGGGACCTCGGGCGTGCGCATCCCTGCCAGAATCCCGATGCCCTTGAGCAAATCCACCGCCGAGACGATACTGCCCCGCAGGCCGGTCTTCTCCTCGAAGGAGGGCAAAGCCGGGCGCGTGCCCTCGCCCCAGAGCCAAATGCAGTTGGCCTTCGCGCCGGGGGTGTTCAGGAGGGCGTAGCTCCTCCGCATCATGGCCAGCAGCGGGGCGGCGGCCTCGCCTTTGGGCAGGTAATCGCCGACGCGGCGGCCTATGATGTCGTGGGGCGGGGTGAGCTCGCCCAGGGCGGGCAGCTTGTCCTTCGCGCCGTGCCAGAGCAGGCAATGGCGGTACTGCACGCCCGTGTAATATGTAAATTCGCCGTCCCCGAAGGCGGCCTGCACGGCGGCGACGACCTCCCGGGCCTCGTCAGTGGCAATCTCCCCGCCGGCGTAGTCCAGCAGGATTTTGTCTTCGAAGGGCTCGTCCCGCGAGAGCGTAACCAGGTTGCAGCGCAGGGTGAGGTCGCGCTCCCCCATGGGCACGCCGATGCTGGCGGCCTCCAGGGGCGAGCGGCCCGTGTAGCACCGCGCCGGGTCGTACCCCAGCACGCTGAGGTTCGCCACGTCGCTTCCCGGCTTCTGGCCGGGCGCGACGGTGCGCACCATGCCGACTTCGCTGTCCCTTCCCAGCTGATCGAAGACGGGCTTTTGCGCGCACTGCATGGGGGTTTTGCCGCCTAAGGCGGGCACGGGGGTGTCGGCCATGCCGTCGTAGAGGAGGACGAGGTATTTCATATGGGGGGCCTTTCTCAATGCTTAATGCTGAATGCTGAATGCTGAATTGTGTTTTTTATTATATAACATATTTTTTGAAAAAGCAATGCAAAATCATAAGCTTCGGCGCGGGCGCATAAAAATGCAGGGGAAAAGCTAAGAAAGGACCATCATCATGGACAGCTACGAGGCCTCGGAATCGCGGTTCGCGGACGTGCGCGCCGCCAGGGAGCGGAGAAAGGCGCGGCGCGAAGACTACGACGCCCCGCCCTACGACAACTTCGGCATGGAGGACACCGCGCCCAAAAAGGGCTCGCTGGTGCGCGTGGTGGTGACCCAGGCCGTGGTGTGCGCCGTGCTGTTGGGCGGTCTGTTCGCCGCGCAGAAGGCTTTGCCGAATACCTACAGGCAGCTGCGGGCGGCTTATACGCAAATCATGAAAACCGATATGTCCGTCAAGGAGGTGTGGGCGGCGGCCAAAGCGGTGTTCGCCTCGCTGAAGGAGGACATCTACGTCATGGCGCCCTACCGGGAGGCCACCACCATGCCCGCCGCCGACGCCAAGGGCGGCATCGACATCGCCCTGGAATACGCCGCGCGGCGCTGCGCCGTCGCCCCGCTGCGCACCACCGCGCGGCCCTTCCGCCCCGTGGAGGAGGGAACCTTGAGCTCCCCCTTCGGCTATCGGATACACCCCATCACCGGCGAGGAGGGCGTGCACACCGGCATGGACATCGCTGCGCAGGAGGGCGCGCCCGTCGCCGCCGCGTTCCACGGCACGGTGACCGAGACAGGCGAAGGTGGGGGCTACGGCAAATATGTGGTCATGGAGCACGCGGGGGGCCTGCGCACGCTCTACGCCCACTGCTCGGAGGTCGCTGCGGCGGAGGGTATGGTGCTGCGCCCCGGGGAGGTCATCGCCTACGTGGGCTCCACGGGGAGCTCCACCGGGCCGCACCTGCACTTCGAGGTGCGGCTGAACGGCCTGCGCTGCGATCCCGCGCCGCTGTTCGGGGCGGAGGGGTATGGGGTGAGGGAGGAGGAGGGCGCAAGTAACCGATGATTCACGCAAATGTAGGGGGCGGCGTCCTCGACGCCCCAAGCAAAGCTTTATTTTTAAGGCCCAGGGGCGTCCGGAGGCCGTCCCCTGCAAAGTGCGCTGGCCTTAGTTAACGGTTATGAAATCTTGCATCGCATAAGCCAATACAAAAGGCCCTCCCCGAAGAAGAGGGCAGCCCCTCTCCGTAGAGAGGGGCGTGCGATTGGCCTTATTTATTTGCGCATTTCGCTCAGAACCACATCCAGATCCATCCGAAGCCGATGATGAACAGCAGCCAGTTCAAGAACGAGGCCTCGTACTTGGTGGTGAAGATGAAGTCCTTCCCCACGAGGGTCTTCGTCATGGCATTGATCAACCCTTGCGTGGCGGTGTCAATCTGCGGCTGCGTAGCGCCGGGGTTGGCCGCTACGGTCTGCGCCGCCGCCAGGGCCGTCAGGAGCTTCTCCCAGCTTTCCGCCGTGTATTTCCACGATTCCAGCTTACCCGCCTCTTCGATCTTGGCGTAGAGGGCGGTTTTGCTCGGGAGCTTCCACACGGCGAACAGATCCACAACGTTCACGTCGTCGGCCGGGCGGAAGTTCACGTTTACGCCGTTGCCGTAGGCCACCGTGCCTTTGTTGGCGTCGGCGGCGGATGTGGCCCAGCCCTGGAACGTGCCCAGCGAATGCGTGAGCGCGTTGGTGCGCAGCGCCACGGGCTTGCCGTAGTCGGCGGCGGTATCCGCCAT
The DNA here is from genome assembly GCA_009786275.1 of Bacillota bacterium. Classification (GTDB taxonomy): domain Bacteria; phylum Bacillota; class Clostridia; order Oscillospirales; family Acutalibacteraceae; genus WRMQ01. The sequence goes on from WQTL01000334.1 coordinate 3,040, forward strand.
GGAGCCGGTGCCGCCGTTCGCGTTGTACTTAATGGTGATGGGGCGGCCCTTCCATATGGCGTAAAGCGTCACGTCCGCGTTGGTCTTGTAGACCCCGCCCGTCAAGGGCGTGCCTGCGGCGGTGGTGGCCCAGCCCTGGAAGGTATAGTTCGGCAAAAAGTTCGGCACGGGGGCGTCCAAGGGGATGTCAAGGGCGAGGGTATCCGTGATGGTCAAATCCGAAAGCCTGTTCTTGGTCTTTGTTGCAGGCAGGGGGGTGGCGGCCGACAGCGTACAGTTCGCGGGGAGGTTCGCGTTGAATTTCACTTCATAGCTGTCCTTCTCCCATATGGCGTAGAGCGTCGTATCCGCGGCGAAGCTTACGGATCCGCCCGCGCTGTACTTCCTTGCGCCGGTTGCGATGTCGGACCAGCCCGTAAACGCGTAGTCGTCAAGATCGGGCAAACCCGGAAGCGTTATCGACGTGCCTTTCGCTTGGTTCATGGGGGCGGGCGCAGCCGGCGTTGGGGTGGCGCCTGCGGGGGGATTGCCGTTGAAAGTCACCAGGATATTTTTCTCCCAAACGGCGTACAGCCGCATCGTGTTATCCGTGACCGCATCAGATTTGAACAGCTCGTTCGGCTGATAGAGCTTATAGCCGGACGGCGGGTCAATGATATCGGCCCAGCCGATGAAGGAGTAGCCGGTTCGCGTGGGTCTATCCCCGGGGAGCGCCAGATCAGTGCCGATTGTCTTCGTCACGGGGTTGGGGCTGGGCAGGCTGGCCAGCACCACCGTGTTGTCCGGGTCGAGGCCTCTGTCGAAGTGTATTTCGAAGGGATTCGCCGCGAACGCGGCCACCGCGCCGAAGCCTGCCAGCAGCACGACGGCCAGCAGGATGCTTAAGGTTCTTTTCATACACTCTTTCTCCTTGCTTCAAAGTTACGGTTGGCGAAGGCCAAACCGCCTCTTGCATTATAACAGGAATGTCCCGGAATAGCAAGAGGAAAAATACTTTTTACAATTCCTAAACCATTTTTTCACATATTATTTAAGAAACCGGGGGGCTGCCTGTCACCATCCGCACCCGCGTGCCCGTGCACGTGAGCGTATATTTCGTGGGGATGGCCGCGCTGTGCCTGGCCGCGGGGCCCGCGCGGCGCATCGGGCTGGGGCTGGCCTTCGCCGCCCTGCACGAGTTGGGGCACCTGGCCGCCATGGCCGCTATGCGCCTGCGGCCGGGCCGCGTCTGCCTGACCGCCGCCGGCATGCGCATCGAGCGCCCGCCGGGGCTGCAAATCAGCTTCGCCCGGGAGATCGCCATCGCCCTGGCCGGACCCGCGGTGAGCCTGTTGCTGGCAGGGGCATTCCATGCCCTGCACCGCGCGTTTCCCTCCCTCCTGTCCCCTGACCCCTTCCTCCTGAACCTGGGCTTCGGGCTGTTCAACCTGCTGCCCGTGCGCCAGCTGGACGGCGGGCGGGCGCTGTATTTCCTACTGTGCACGCGCGTGAGCGAACCAACCGCCGGCCGGTTGGTGACGGCGGCCTCACTGCTGTGCCTGTTTTTCGCGGCGGGCGGGGCGGCGCTGCTGTGCCTGCGCAGGGGCTTTTCGTTGTCGCTGGTGATCGCGGTGCTGTATCTGGCGGCGGGGTGTTGAGACTATCTTTTGAATGCTTCCAAATCCCCGGCTTGAATTATTTCATGCTTTTTCTCATAGTCGGCAACAAACCTCGTTATGAGCTGTATAATCTGGCTGTTCGCGGAGCGCCCCACATAGGCACAAACATACCTGAATTTTGCCAATAATTCGCTGTCAATCCTGAGCCCAAAATGCTTTTCCATAAAAAATCTCCTTGTGGACTTATTATGGTTTTATTTTAACTCCGTGTCGTGCTATAATGTAAATATGGAGTTGATATGAAGTTATTATAAGTCCAAATGGGGGTTTGCAATGCCAGACCAAACCTGCTGCTTCACTGGCCACCGCCGCATCCCCGTCAGCGAACGCGCGGCATTGGAAAACCGCCTTGAAGCGGAAATTGTCAAACTCATTCATCAAGGCGTGCGATATTTCGGCGCGGGCGGCGCTTTGGGCTTTGACACGATGGCAGCTTCGGCTGTGCTGCGATTGAAGGCCCAGTATCCGCACATCCGGCTCATCCTGGTCCTGCCCTGCGGGGATCAGGCCGCCGGTTGGGGCGAGGCCGACAAAAAAACATACAACCTTATACTCCGATTGGCGGATAAGGTTGTATATATTTCGGAGAGATACTCGCGCCGCTGCATGCATGAGCGCAATCGGCACCTGGTCGATCACAGCGAGATATGCGTATGCTATTTCGTGCAGACCAAAGGCGGTACCGCCTACACGGTCAACTACGCAAAGCAAAAGGGCTTGCGGGTCGTCAATCTCGCGTGGCAATCTTCATTCGAATAAATTTTCTTCAAAACCCCTTTACAAACCGAAAATATGTGCTATAATGTATCCGAACATACGTATCGTACGTTCGGATTTTGTTTTGCCCAAAGGAACCCCATCATGGACCTCATGGAAAAGCTCGAATACCTCACCGCCGGGGCGAAGTACGACGCCGCGTGCACCTCCTCCGGCGTGGACCGCGCGCCCGCCGCCGGGGGGATCGGCAGCGCCATGGCCTGCGGCTGCTGCCACTC
>WQTL01000335.1 GCA_009786275.1 Bacillota bacterium
AGTGGGCGACGACGAACGACCATCGAAAAGCTGGCAGCGGCTTTGAGCATGGAGTACGATGATTTGTTCGAGGATACTCCTGATGATCTCCCCGCTGAAAGACGAACCGCTGGCATTGACAATACGGAACTGGTAGAGATCGCAGAGCGGTATGAGGATGAAGGCAATCTGGCAATGTACCAGGAGCTGAGCGGGATCGCCTCGCAAATTGGCTGCAGCGTAGAGGCCCTGCTGGACAAGGGCGACACGTTATTCCGCAGTGGCGAAGAAGAAGGGGCTAAGGGAGCATACGGCCAAGCGATGCTTGCTTTGAAGTCCAGGCACATCTCCCGTCTGAAGCAATCCCTCCCCAATTACCTTGGCCTCTGTAAAAAGGAGCACAACGCGCCGCCGATCATAAACCTGTACCGCTTGGCGAAAGACCTCGAGTTCAATGACCTCGAGCTATTCTATTCGATAGGAACCTTTTTCGCAGATACCAGGCAAACGGATGAATTAGTAAGCGAGTGCTTCAGGATTGTGAAAGCATTAATCGATTGAGAGGACCAACGACCATAGACAAACAGAACCGCAAGGGAGCCACTGGTTGATTTGCAGTGATAGGGTGCAAAACGGCGAGTGACAACCCGGTGATCGCGTTCCAAGAAAGGTGATTTTATCTGCCACACGGGCATGAAAAAAATCGCGATGGAGCCGCGCAAATTGCCAAATCCTATCGGCTTACCGGTTTGAGGGGTTGTAGTTATTAACGCCGTGATGTGCTTGTATCAGCAGTTCGTCCAAAAATATTTTTCACAGTCGCGCGGGCTACTGCGCGGTAGGTGACAACTCCCTTTTTAGGCTGAGATTGTCTGGTGGCAACAGAATGGCGCGCCCGGAACCGGTATACCGTAGCAGTACGGTATGGCGGTTCTTTTGCTTCTTCTGGATCTGTCAGTAAATGTCAGCCGTTTGATCGGACTCACGGAGGGAGGTGAGTGCAATGGTTCGGCAACCGCTCCAAAAGGACAACCCAGCGGACGTTGTGGCTCTATTGCGCCGCCTACCTTCGGCGTTTCCCGATATGCTGATAGAGCTCATGAAATGGCGCGGTTACACTGTCGAGCGATTGGCTGAATATGCGCTGACCAGCAGTTCGACTATCAAGCGCCTGCGTAACGACCCGGACTATGAATCCAGCCTGGAAACCATCGTTGGACTTTGTGTCGGCTTGCGCTTGCCTCCCGTGATCTATCCGGATTTTATTCATAGAGCGGGACATAGTTTCAAGATTAATAATCGCCACACCGCCTACCAACAACTGTTGCCGATGGCATATTCCTTTGGATGGGATATATTTCAGTTCAACGAGCAATTGGCCGAATGGGGCATAGCCTCCATCGGGCAAGACGAATAGAAAATTAATTTGCTGACACCGACGCATGAAATGAGCCGGTGCTTTTTCATTTTTGCCCGGATTACAGCAAAGTCGAACCGCTATGATTCCAAAGGAGAATCATGGCGGTGCTTTTTTGTGCTCTTTATGCATTCTTGGCCTGATTGCCTGCTGTTGATATACATATTAACCAGCTCATTTCATGCTCGGGTCAAATCTGCATTTTTTTGCTACAGTCGTTTTGCGCTTCCCATAAAAAACGACTGGAGACAATCAAATGTCACAAGAAAATTACATACTCAGCGTATACAACGCCATCACCGGGCAGACCGAAAACATTGAGGTCAACGAGGCCGTCTACAAAGAATACCGCCGCGGCAACTGGAGCATCGACAACAGCGATCGCCGCTTTCACAATCATGAGACACCCTTCACTGAGCTGAAGGGTGGGCTAGACAGTGCCTACGAAAACTTCGATGAATTCCGTTCCGACCAAGATAATCCCGAGCGGCTGGCCATTGAGAAGCTGACCCGGCAGGAGCTACAGCAGGCATGGTCGCGCTTGGCTGACGGCGAGCGCGAACTGCTGCAGGCCCTTTTTATTGAGGGAAAAAGCGAACGCCAAACCGCAGTTGCGCTTGGGCTTCCGTACATGACGGTTCACAGCCGCAAAATACGGTTACTTCACAAGCTAAAAAATTTTTTGTGTTTTTAAAAAATTTTTTCGTGCAGTTGCCCGATTTTTTACCGATACAGGTGTAAGGCGAATGAAACGACCTTACGCGAACCTGGACAACCGAATAGTTCCGTTTAGCAGATACGTTGCCTTTGCCGCCTGGACACACGTGAAACAGGGCGAGCTACCGAATCCCCACCCCAACGAGCCTGCGGGCTCGCCGGGGACCCCGGGCGACCGCGCGATGACCCCACATGGGCGAGCGAGAACGGTCAATTCGACCCGCGACCGGCAATCGCGGGACAGCCATGACAGGCAAAGGTGATAATGATACTTCCGCAGAGTTGAGCCCGAGGGCCAGACTGCGGGCTCCGTGAGGGGGCCGGTGAAACGCCGATGAAGACCGCCAGGTCGTTTGCTAGATGCCCGGAAGCGAGCGCTCGCTTCCATGTCCAGGGGGCCGAGGGCGAATATGGACGGAGTGAACCTTTGGTTCACATGCAAAACGACTACGCCGGGCGGCGCAAACACCTCCGCGCTGCCCGGCTTCATCAAAGGAATAACACCATGGAAAAAGAAATCAAACGCGGACAGATATACTACGCAGACCTCGAGCCGATCCTCGGTAGCGAGCAGGGCGGCATCCGCCCCGTACTTATCATCCAGAACGACTTGGGCAACCAAAGCAGCCCCACCACCATCATCGCGCCGATCACCTGCCAGAGCAAGGCAGGCGGCAATGCTACCCATGTTGACCTGCGCAATCATTTTCTCGTCCCGCAGTCCATTGCGCTGCTGGAGCAGATCCGCACGGTTGACAAGCGCCGCCTGGACCGATACGTCACGTTCATCAGTGCCACCGTCATGCGCGAAATCGACTACGCCATACATCACAGCCTGGGGCTGAAATGCCATGAAGGGGGACAAGCCAAATGAACGACCAGCTCATCGCCGACGCCTGTTACGTCTGGAGCGTCAACATACTCAAGCAGCTCGAGAAGGCCAAGCTCATCACCGCCGCCGAGCTGGAGCGCATTCGCAAGCTCAGCGAACAGTATTATAAGCCCAGCCTGATCACAGTGTGAGATATGTTGCGTTCGTAACTTCTGCCAAATCGCTGGACTTCGAACCCCCGTAATGGTATTGTTGGCTAGCGCCGTCCGGCGACAATGAATAGGAAAGAGGCACGTCATGAAAAAGAAGTATGAACTCCCGAACCCCTTGCGTGTAGCGGTATACACCCGCTTCGGTACCGATCCCCAAGGAACGCAGGAAGGTGAACCCGTCAGGCTCTACTCCGGCAAGGAGAGCCTGCTGGCCGCAGGCCGTGCGGGCCAGATCAATCAGCTGCTCGTGGAGAGCTTCACCAGCCTGGGCAGAAACTCGATTGAATCCCTGGGCCTGCTCCGCAACCTGCAAGGCGCAGGGGTGACGGTCCATCTGCTGAAGGAAGGCCGGGTGGTCTGATGCCGCAAATCACGACCATCCCCGCAAGCACGGAGCATGTGCGGACCCAGTTGCGCATGGCCGCCTACTGCCGGGTGAGCAGCAACAGCGCCGACCAACTGAACTCCTACGCCGCCCAGGTCAGGCACTACACCGAGTACATCGGGGCGCACCCCGAGTGGACCCTCTGCGATATATACGCCGACGAGGGCCTGACCGGAACCGAGGCCAACAAGCGCGATGAATTCCAGCGCATGCTGGCCGACTGCAAGCGGGGGAAGATCGACCGTATCCTGGTGAAAAATGTGCCCCGCTTCGCCAGGAACACCAGCGACTTCCTCACGGCCATCCGCCTGCTGAAAAGCTTGGGCGTGACCGTGCTCTTCGAAAAAGAGGGCATAGACACCGCCAACATGAACGGCGAATTCATCCTGACCATGCACGGTATGGCCGCTCAGGACGAGAGCCTGAGCATCTCCAGCAACGTCCGCTGGGCCACCCGCAGGCGTATGGCTGACGGCACGTTCATTGCCGGCAGCACCCCCTACGGCTACCGCCTGCAGGGGCGCGAGCTGGTGATCTTCGAGCCGGAAGCGGAAATTGTGCGCCGGATATTCGCGTGGTATCTCGGCGGCCAAGGCATTCAAAGCATCATGATTCGGTTAAACCGTGAGCACCCGGAAAAGCGGTGGTATAGAGCAGGGATCGAATATATCCTGAGCAACGCCCATTACATCGGTGATGCGCTGTTCCAGAAAAAATTCAGCACCGGCACACTGCCCTACCGCAAGCTAATAAATAAAGGCCAACTCCCGCAGTATTATGTGGAAGAATATAATGTGCCTATCATCAGCGCCGAGGATTTTCATGCGGTCCAATGCCTGCGGGAACAACGCGCCACCCAAGGGTATAGCCATGAAGGACAGCATACGCTCAGCGGGAAATTGCAATGCTCCTGCGGATCCGGCTTCCGTCGAAGGATTGTAGGTGACATGGTCAAATGGGATTGTAAGAACCACATCCTGGGCGTAGCTAACTGCCCCATGCAAGCGTTCCCGGAAACCGTGATATACAACGCCTTTATAAGCATGGTAAACAAGCTGGCCAGCCATCGCAAGTATATCCTCACGCCCATGCTGGCCCAGCTGGAGCAGATGCAATCCCGTCACAGCGGCGCCCAGCAGAAGGTATATGAGATCGACCGGCAGATAGCCGACCTGACAGCTCAATGTCACACCATCGCGCGACTGCACAGCAAGGGTATCCTCGACGCCGCCGACTTCGCCGCTCAGACCGGGCGGGTGAACCAGCAGGTGAATATCCTACGGGCAGAGCGACGCAAGCTGCTCCGCGAGGACGAGGAAAACGACTGTCTCGCCGAAGTGCGGGTCTTGGATGAAGCCTTGGGCAACATCACGGAAACTCAGACTGTATTCGATGAAGCCCTGTTTGCCGAGATTGTGCAGGGCATTACAATGATATCGCCCACCGAACTGCGGTTCTGCCTGCTTGGCGGGCTGGAGTTTATAGAAACCGTCCAGCGGCAGGAAAGGAGGTAGGCATGAAAAACCGCTACACTGCCCCCTACGGATATACCATTATACAGGGCATTACCGAAATCCATCCTGACGAGGCCCCCATGGTGCGCCGGATATTTGCCGATTATCTCGCCGGGGCTTCCTTGCAAAGAATAGCTGCCGAGTTGACGGCGCGCAAGGTAGAATATCTGCCCGGCAAGAGCGATTGGAATAAGAACCGGGTCAAGCGCATTCTGGAAGACGCCCGATACATCGGCAGCGCTGGGCTGCCCGTTATCGTCGACGAAGCTACATACAACCGCGCCGGGGCCGCCAAGGGCGAACGCAACAACCAGCCTGCGCAGCAAGCCCCGCGCATGATCCTCCCCGTCATTTGCGCCGCCTGCGGAGCAAAAATGCAGCGGCGGCACGAACCCCGGTGTAAATGCCCGGAGCGGTGGTACTGCCCCGCCTGCGGCGAAACGGCGGGGTTGCAGGAAGGGGAAATGGAGGGAGCCCTTACCGACATCCTGAACCGCCTGATCACACAGCCCGATCTTGTGGCAGACGGCCCCGCAGAGGAACAGGAGCAACCACTCATACTAATCCCTCTCTAAAACGCTTGCAATATTGAGCAAGAAATGATATAATAGCAGAGGGTGATAAAGATGCCGAAACGCTATCGTATC
>WQTL01000336.1 GCA_009786275.1 Bacillota bacterium
GCGAGGCGCTGTACCGGCCCTTCGGCACGCTTTCCGGCGGGGAGCGCGTGAAGGGCCTGCTGGCAGCATTATTTTTGCGGGAGGGCCGGTATTTGCTCATCGACGAGCCCACGAACCACCTGGACGCCGCGGGCCGCCGGGCCCTGGGGGAATACCTGCGGCACAAGCGGGGCTTTTTGCTGGTGTCCCACGACCGCGCGCTGCTGGACGCCTGCACGGATCACACGCTGTCCATCAACCGGGCGAATATCGAGGTGGTCGCAGGGAATTTCAGCGCCTGGTGGGAGCAGAAGCAGCGGCAGGACGCTTTCGAGCAGGCGCGGAGCGAGCGCCTGGGGAAAGAGATCACCCGGCTGAAGCAGGCGGCGAAACGCACGCAGGAGTGGTCGGAGCAGGCGGAACGGCGAAAAATCGGCTTTGACCCAACAGAGGTGGAAAAGAGCCTGACCCGCCGTCCGAACGAAGCGGCAAAGTCAAAAAAGATGATGTCGCGCTCCAAAACGATACAGGAGCGGCGCGAGCGCGAAATCGGCGAAAAATCGCAGCTGCTGAAGAATATCGAATCGGCGGACGACCTGAAGATTACCCCACTGGAATTTCACAGCGAAAAACTGCTGGAATTCAGCCATGTGTCGCTGGCCTATGGGGATACGCCCGTGTGCGGAGATATCACCTTCACCCTGCGGCAGGGGGAGCGCCTGGCCGTCACGGGGCGCAACGGCAGCGGGAAATCCACGATCCTCAAGGCCATCCTGGGCGATCCGAGCGTAACTGTCACGGGCGGGCTGCGTATCCCGGGGCAACTGAAAATCTCCTGTGTGCCGCAGGATACGTCCTTCCTGCGGGGCAGTTTGACGGACTACGCCGACGCCTGCGGCATAGACGAGAGCCTGTTCAAGGCCATCCTGCGCAAGCTGGACTTCAGCCGCGTGCAGTTCGAGAAGGACATGGCGGACTTCTCCTCGGGGCAGAAGAAAAAAACGCTGCTCGCACGGAGCCTCTGCGAGCAGGCGCATGTGTATCTCTGGGACGAGCCGCTGAACTTCATCGACGTGTTCTCCCGCATGCAGATCGAGCGCCTGATCCAGGCGTACCGGCCCGCGATGCTCTTCGTGGAGCACGACGCGGCCTTTTGCGGGAATATCGCCGCGGGGGCGATTGCGTTATAACGTGCAGAGACGCACGGCAGTGCGTCTCCAAAGCAAATATATTTTTTCATGAGACGCACTGCCGTGCGTCTCTACAGATCAATACGTCCCCTCCAGCCGCTCCATCAGCGCCAGATAAATCCCAAAGACCTCATCCGCGCCGTTGTGCAGCGGGTCGCCGCCGCACCAGTAGGCGTGGTCGGCGTCGGGGAGGGTGGGCATCACGTTCCATACCCCGGGCCTGACCTCCGTTTTGCCGGGGGTGAAATCCCGGTGGGGCTGCCCGGCCGGGTACAGCGCGGAGGGCAGTGGCACGCAGCCGTCGTTGACCTTCCAGCTTTCGTCTGGCAGGGCGATGTACCCGGTACCGCGCCCCATCTGGGCGGCAAAGCCGAAGAGAAACGGGTCCATGATTTCGCGGATACGCGGCAGCTGGCTGTCCCCATGGGGCTTGGTGATCACCGAGGAGTAGCTGAAATAGTACACCGACGGGCGTATCTTATCGATTTTGTTGAAGTCGGCCGCCCCGTCCGGGGAAAGGTCGTAGAAGGAGTGGTCCATGCTGCGCAGGAACGCGCGCGCGGCCTTCCGGTAGCCGCTCCCAATCCACCCGCCAAGGCGCGGCGTCTGGCCGGGGAGAAGCCCCCAGCTGGGGGGCCGGCTCATGCCGAAGTGATCCAGCTGCAGGTCGTAAATCCCGTTGACGAAGCCGCTGCTGCCCATGAAACCCACGATACGCATGAACCACAGGTAGTTCTTCTCATCGCAGTCCTTCGGCACGCACACCGACGCGGTGGAGCCGTTGTGCGGCCCGGCCAGGGCGGTGATGGAGTGCACGCGGTCGATCATCCCGCCGGCGAACAGGGGGGATAGCTCCGCCTTGGGGGTGGCCCCGCGCTCGGCGGCGTCGCCCTCGTCGCACAGCAGCGCGAACATACGCGCCGTGTTGGCGCCGAAGCTGTGCCCGATGAGGTTCAGCGGGCGCCCCGGCCCCCAGCCCTCGAACAGGGGCTTCTCATAGGTACGCCCATAGCGTTCATGGCCGTATTTTTCGCTGTGAGCCAGCCCGTAATCCACCCGCGCGCCCATGAGCTGGGCGTAGAGCTCGCAGGCGCGGTCCCACGCGCCGGAGACGGGGCCGATGTCCGCCTGGTAGGTTTCAAAGCCGCGCTTTTCCAGCTCCCTGCCGAAGTCCAAGCCCGTCAGACCGCCGAAATACGGCACCAGGCGTTCGAGGGCCACGTCCTCGCCGTAGCCCAAAAGCCCGGGCAGCAGGATGTTCACCGCCCGGCCGGGGGTATCGATGTGCTTCACCGGCAGGGGGATTCCCCGGGAAATCAGCGCCATCTGCGCGACGACGACCACCAGGACGGGCGACAGAAGCTTCGCGATCAGGCGCATGGGGATCCCTCCAACAGCAGGTTTCCCTCAGTATACCATATATGTGCCGGAAAATCCAGTCATTTTTTATGTTTTATTCGTGCTTGCTGAACCCCTGCCCGAACACCTCCTGGGCCTCGGCGATCACCATGAAGCTGTGGGGGTCGTACTCCTTTATCAGGCGGCGCAGGGGCGCGACTTCGCTGCGGTGCACCACGCACAGCAGCATATCCCGCTCCTCGCCTGTGAAGGCCCCCTTGCCCCGCAGGATGGTGGCCCCGCGGGAAATCTGCTCAATGACCGCCTTGGCGATCTCCTCCGCCTTTTCGGAAAAGATATAGAACATCTTGCCTTGGTTCACGCCGTAGAGGATGCCGTCCACCACGCGGTAGCACAGGAACAGCATGACGGCGGCGTAAAGCACGGATTCGATCACGGAGCCAAGGTTGCCCAGGGCGAAGGCTCCCCCGACCATGATGGCGTAGTTGAGCACCATGAGCACGCGCCCGAAGGAGATGTCGGGCCGGCGCTTGCGCACCAGGCGGCCGATGATCTCCGTGCCGCCGTTGGTGCCCCCGCGCATGAGGATCAGCGCCGAGCCGAGGCCGTAGAGCGCCCCGGCGATCACCGTGGCCAGCAGGCGGTCCCGCGTGTAGGTGAAGGGGATAAGCCGGGGCAGCAGGTCCACGATGAGGGAGAATTCCACCACCACCAGGACCGTTTTTGAAACCACGCGCCAGCCCAGGAAGACCAGGGCCAGCACCGCAAGGGGCGCGTTGAGCGCCAGGTTGGCCACACCCAGCGGCACGCGGGGGAAGAAGTGGTTGATAATCACCGCGATGCCCGAGACGCCGCTCTGCGCCACCTTGTTGGGCAGGGCGAATATCATCAGCGCCGCGGCGTTGCAGCAGCTGCCCAGCAGAAAATAGAGCTGGTCCATCGCGAAGGAGCCGATCTGTTTGCCGGTGGGCTTTTTCAGGAGGAACTTCTTCTGTTTGGGGCTTCGCTGCTTTTTTTGACGAGGTCTCTTCACGGGCCGTCCTTTCACGTTTCAATATACGGGTGCTTATACGGCGCGGGCTCGGGGCCCACGTACATGCCGTAGGGGTCGCAGATCCAGTATACGCCGTTCACGTTCACCCGGGCCCACTGGTGCGTGAACGCCCCGGGGTTCACGTGCTCCCAGGGGATGCCCAGCACGTCCAGGCACAGCCCCGCTGTGCGCGCCGAGCCCGCGCAGGAGGCCACCTTCAGAATCAGGTAGCCGTAGGGGTCGGCGTAGTGCGGCTTTTCCATGGAATACTCGATCGCGCCGCTGTCCACCGGCGCGCGCAGCTGCGTGTAGACACCCTCCAGCCTGGCCTCCAGGGATTGCCCGGCATACCTGCCCACGAGCCTTTCCGCCTCGGCCAGAGCCTGCTGGTATTGTTCCCAGGTGAGCTCGCCGCTCTTCGCGCTGCCGACGTACTTTTTTGGGACGGCATTCTGCGGCGGGGCGGTTGTCGTGGGGGTCTGCGTGACAACGGTTGGCTTTTGCGTCGTGGTAACCAGCCGGGTGGAGGTGATTGTCGTCGTTGCCGGCGCTTGCGTTGTGGTGGGAGGCTCTGTCGTGGGCTCTGTCGTGGCTTCCGTGGTGGTCTCCGTGGTCGTTTCGGTTGTGTCCACTGCGGCCGGTTGCGCCCGGTTGCAGGCAAACAGGCAGACCGGCAACAGGCAGACCAGCAGGAGGCTTAAGAATCTACGCATGGTTGATCCTCTCAATCATCATAGTGACCCTTGCAGGACAATATTTCAAGCGTGCCGCCCTGCACCCGATAGACCAACCGATTGGCTTCGTCGATTCTCCTGCTCCAAAATCCGCTGAATTCCCCTTTGAGCGGTTCCGGTTTTCCGATTCCGGCGTTGCCGCCCCGCGAAATGTCCTGCAGCAGTTGGTTGATGCGCTTCAACGTTTTCTTGTCCTGCGCCTGCCAGTAAAGATAATCGTCCCAGGCCTCTTCAAACCATATTTTCTTCATTCCAGGCCCTCAACGATATCGTGCTCCACGCCCTTGCCGTTGTTCAATGCAGCGACGCCCCGCCGCAAATGCGCAAGGTGGCTCTCGCTGTAAAATGGATCGGATACCGTCGTGATATCGAACGGCATGCGTCTTTCCCGCAGAACCGCGCGGGCAAACATATTGAACGCGGTGGTGGCGTTCATCCCGACCAGGGCGCAGAATTCATCCAGCTGCCGCTTTACGTCGGTATCCATGCGCACACTAAAGGTCGTCTGTGACATAAAAGCCTCCCAATAGGTTAGATTTCATTACTATTATAACCTGTTGGGTGCGATTTGTCAAGTGTTTTTGGAATATTCCTGGAACTCACCCCAGCAATTCCTTCAGTATCGCCGTGACCTCCCGCGCCGGGGCCTGGCCGCGCAGCGCCTTCATGCTCTGCCCGATGAGGTATTGCATCGCCTGCGCCTTGCCGCCCCTGTACTCGCTGACGGACTTCTCGTTGGCGGCCAGCACCTGCTCTATCGTCGCGCGTATCGCGCTGTCGTCCGTCACCAGGGCGAGGTTGTGCGCCTTCACGTAGGCCTCGGGGTCGGTATCGTTGGTGAACACCTCGGCGAAGACCTTTTTCGCCGTGCCGCGGTTGATCACGTTCTTCTGCACCAGGACAATCACCTTGCCCAGGGAATCGAAGTCGAAGGCCATGTCCTCGGGGAGGGTCCCCGTCTGCTGCAGCAGGCGCAGCACCTCGCCCAGAACCCAGTTGGCGGCCTCCTTGGGGTCGCCGCACATCGCCGCCGCGCGCTCGAACAGCCGCACGAGGTGCACCGAGCCGGTGAGGATGTTCGTATCATATTCCGGCAGGCCAAGCTCCTCCATGTAGCGGCGCTTCTTGGCCTCGGGCAGCTCCGGCAGGGCCTGGCGCGCCCGCTCGATCTCCTCCTCGCTGAGGATCACCGGGGGCAAATCGGGGCTGGGGAAATAGTTGTAGTCCGCGGCGTTCTCTTTTTCGCGCATGGCGTAGCTCTCGCCGGTGTCGTCGTCCCAGCGGCGGGTCTCCTGCACCAGGGGGGTGCCGTCCTCGATGGCCTCGATGTGGCGGGCGGTCTCGAACGCGACGGCCCGGGCCATGGAGCGCGTGGAGTTGATGTTCTTCATCTCCGTGCGCACACCGAGCTTCGTCTC
>WQTL01000337.1 GCA_009786275.1 Bacillota bacterium
GATGGCTTCCAGCAGCATCCGGATAATTTCCTGCACCAGTTTATCATCAAAAGATGGAATGCCCAGCGGGCGCAGTTTCCCGTTTTTCTTCGGAATATAGGCCCTTCTCGCGGGCTGCGGCTGATAGCTTTCCTCCCGCAGCGCCGCGATGATTTTGTCAATCCGTTTGATGCTCATGGCGTCGATGGTTTTGCCATCGCTGCCTTTTGTCATATTGCCGGGGCTGCTGTAGATATTCTGGTACGCCAGCAGGAAAAAGTCCCTGTTGAACAGATTACGGTACAGCCGGTCATAGCAATATGCCTTGTCACTGCTGTGCTCCTGCAAACTGTTTAACACATTGATTGGATTTCTCATGGTGTATCGCACACCATCCTTTCTTTGAGTTAAAATAACAAACTGCCGCCCTTCGCCATGTGGCCGGCTTTCCCGTCCTCGGACTACTACGGCGGCTCCGTTGCCATACCGAATTTTCAGCGTCATCTCTCTTGGGAGCCCCTTGAGATTTCTCACCTTGCGGCATTACGCATAGCCTATCCGACAGATAGGCGCTTCGGGTTAGGCAATCCCCGTTTAGCAAAATGATGCTTGCACAAATTGTTGTCGGAAGCAGTTTTCGTCCTTTTCCGCTTACGCGGCTGGCTCGCGCAGAAGTGAATCCCGTATCATTGCGACTAACCAAGTACGGCTGCGCGATATGGCGTGCCCAGTTGCCTTTCGCCATAATTCCTACGTCAATGCCTCGGACTGCTGTTCAGGCAGTATAGCTTTCTTCCTCATACAATTCGCGTCCCTTGCGGGAGCTTCCGTCTCACCATTCAGTCGTGGGCTGGCAACTGCCCAACTTATGGCTTTCTCGAAATGCTGTGTTCCCTTGCGGGGTTTCCCCCTCCGGTAATTCGGTGACGGCAGGCGAAGCCTGTTGACTTCGTTCACTTTTCCCTGATGGATTGCTAAATCCAATAACATCAAGCTGCCTTTACGGGCGCACAATCACTGTACGTCATTCCCACCTTTACGAAGAACAAAACCGCCAGAATGAGGTCCAGCGCGGGGAAGACCACGTTGTTCACCACACGCTTGATTTGATCCTTGGCGGTGGTCCAGGTGCCCTCGATGGCGGTCGCCACATCGCCGGGGGCCGCCGCCGCGGTCACGCAGAACGCGCCGATCAGCAGGGCCAGCACCGCAATGACCGCGAGGATAAACTTCAGCTTATTCCTTCTCATCAGGTTGCTCCTCCGTTTCCTTTTTCTTTTTTCCTCTCATCCAGAGCGCCGCGGCCGCTCCGCCCGCCGCGATACACAGCAGGCCAATCCACAGGGCGAGCTTGGAATCGTCGCCAGTCTTGGGGTAGCCGGCCGGGGGCGGCACGGGCTTGTCGGGTTCGGTGGGCTGTTCCGGCTCAGTCGGCTCCTCCGGCTCGTCTGGGACGTCAGGCTCGTCCGGTTCATCGGGAATCTCGGGTTCATCGGGTTCATCGGGTTCGTCAGGCTCTTCCGGCTCACCCGGCTGCTCCTGGTTGAGCACTTCCAGCAGCACCTTCTGGCCGTTCTCGCGAATATTGATCGTGTATATCTCGTCCACCAGCACGTAGCCCTCGGGGGCCTCGAGCTCCTTCACCTGGTATTCGCCGAAAGCCAAATCGTTGAACAGCGCGTAGCCTTTCGTGTCCGTCACGGCCTCGCCGAGCTTCTTCTCTCCCTGGAACAGGCCGAATTTTGCGCATTGCAGGGGTTCGTGGGTGTGGGCGTCCAGCTTGAGGATCCGCAATTCGCCCAGCGCGCGCTTGTTCAGAATCGCCTCGCCGCCGTTGATTTTGATCCTGGTCACGGCGTTGTCCTCGCCGGTATAGCTTGCGTCGACGGGATATTTCGTGCTGTCCAGGATGAAGCCCTCCGCCGTCTGCAGTTCGAGGACGTAATATTTCGCGAAGGGCAGCTCGCCCTCGAAACGCCCGCAGCCGTCGTCATCCAAGGCGGACAGAGCCATGAGGGAATCCTGCGTGAGGATCAGGCTGTCCTTGGCGATGATCAGCTTGCCGTCCTCGGCGTAGATATCCTGAGCGGTGTAGAGCCCGAAGATCACGTCCTCGAACTTATCGAACTTATCGAAGCCCTCCATCTTTTTGAGCAGCTCAATCTCCACCAGCTGGCGGGCGTTGGTGATGCCGATCTGGCTGGTCACCACCGCGACGGTCTGGTTCTCGTAGACGAGGGACACCGGGTGGGGCATGGAATCCAGCACGTAGTTGGCCGGGGCTTTGGTTTCGACCAGAACGTATTCGCCCAGGTAGAGCTTCTTCGACAGCGCCTGGCCGTCCTCGCCGGTAACGATGTGATCCACCACGTTGCCCTTTTTGGCGCGGACTGTGCCGTCAGCGGTGATAATATCCTCCGCCGCCACGACATCGAACTCGGCACCGGAGAGGTAACCCATCTCGAAAATGGGCAGGTACTGCTTGCCGAAGATGGTTTCGATCTCCTTGACGCCCGTGAGCATGTCGCCGGTCTTCTCGACCTTCACCTTGCCCATGCCGGGCTTGTTTTCCATGGTGACCGTCACCATATCCTGCTCATTGGAGGAGTGCACGGTGAACTTCACAGGCTTATCGCTGAGGAGATACCCGCGCGGGGCGAGGACTTCCACCAGCTCGTATTCGCCCGACTTCAGCGGCTCCGGCAGCACCAGCGTACCGTCCGGGGCAGTCTCGAACTCGGAGATGTCCGCGGGCGTGGGGTAGTCCACATGCTGGGTTACCCATTTGCCGGTCGCCAGATCCTTGACCTTGAAGGTCGTGCCGGCGAGCAGGATGGGCTTGCCGGTTTCGGCGTCCACCTTTATGACCTTCACCTGCGAGCGGAAGGTGATGTTGTTGAGGATAAAGCGATAAATCTTCCCCTCCTGCGAGATAAACACCTGGAACGGATTCACCATCTTGACATCGCCGGGGGCCTCGATCTCAGCCACGGTGTACACCCCGTAGGGCAGCTTCTTCGAGACGGCGAACCCGTTTTCGTTCGTGGTGATCAGGTCGCGCTCGGACTCCTTCGCGGCGTCATAGCTGCCCGCGGCGCTGAGATACACCTGGAACACAGCGCCTTCAAGGGGCTGCTCAATCTGCGGGTCGTCGTAGCCCTCCATGGGCGCGTCGATGTGCTTTGTGATGGCAATCTGGCCCTGAATCACCTTGTTCTTCAGGTCGTAGCTGGTGCTCGTCACATCAACATCCTGTCCGGCGTAGACGAGTTTCACCTGATGGAATTCCTCATCCAGGGTATAGCCCACGGGCGCGGATTTTTCCCGCACATAATACGTGCCGAGAGGGAGCTCCTTGGTGGTGGCCTTGACATCGCCGGCGCAGTAGATGGTGTCCACTAAGGTGGACTTATCTGACTTATACACCTCGAAGACCGCGCCGGCGAGGGTTGCGTCGCCCTGGGCGGTGTCGCCGGTAGAGGCGTCCTTCTTGGTCACGGTGATCTTCCCCACCTGGGGTTGCTCCGCGACGGCCACGTCGGCATAGACGACGGTGACGGTCTGCCCGGCGTAGGTGAGCTGCACGCCGAAGGTGTTGCGGTTGCGCACGAAGCCCTGCGGGGCGGTCTTTTCGGACACGGTGTAGCTGCCCAGCGGGAGCTCCTTGGAATTGGCCTGGCCGTTGCTATCCGTGGTGACGGTATCGGCCAGTTTGCCCTGCGCGTCGCGAATCTCGAACACAGCGCCTTGGAGAGAATAGTCACCCTGGGCGGGGCTCGCGTTGGCCTTGGCTATTCGGATTACGCCCCGCTGGGGCTGCTCGGGGACCGTCACGGACACGACCGCGATCTCCACATCCTGCCCGGCATATTCGAGCTTGGCCGTAAAGCTGTCGGTGTTCAGGACGTAGCCATAGGGTGCCGTTTTCTCTTTCACGGTGTAGCTGCCCAGCTTGAGGGCCTTGCTTTGCGCCTCGCCCGCGGCGTTGGTGGTCACGGTGTCCACCAAGGTGGAGCCGCTGTAAATCTCGAAGACCGCACCTTGGAGGGAATAGTCGCCCAGCGCGGGGTTGGCATTGGTCTTCTTGACGGTGATCTTCCCTGTCTGCGGTTTTTCGGGGACGTTGACTGTACAGGTTGTCACGGCGACATCCTGGCCCGCGTAGGTGAGCACGGCGTCATACTCGTTTGTGTCGCGGAGGAAGCCGTAGGGTGCGGTCTTCTCCGTCACGACATACGAACCGAGGGGCAGCTCCTTTGAGCTGGCTTTGCCGTTGGCGTCCGTGGTGACGGTATCGACCAGCTTGCCCTGGCTGTCGCGAATCTCGAATACAGCGCCTTGGAGCGAATAGTCGCCCTGGGCGGCGTTCGCGTTGGTTTTGTTGATATGGACAATGCCGCGCTGGGGCTGCTCGGGCACGGTCACATAGATGGCGGCAAGCTGCACATTCTGCCCGGCGTATTCAAGGTTGGCAGGGAAGCTGGCGTTGTTCAGGACGAAGCCATTGGGCGCGGTTTTCTCTTTCACGGTGTAATTTCCGAGATTGAGGGCCTTGCTCTGCGCGCTGCCGCTGGCATCTGTCGTGATAGTGTCCACCAGGGTGGAGCCGTTGAATATCTCGAAGACCGCGCCGCTCAGGGAATAGTCGCCTAGCGCGCTGTTGGCGTTGGTCTTCTTGACGGTAATCTTGCCCTGCTGCGGGGTGTCGCCGGCAGAAATATAGATCTGCGGGGCCCCCGCATTGATAAAATACGCGTTGTACACAGTGTCGTCCAGCAGGAAGCCGTAGGGCGCGGTCACTTCCCGCACATCGTAATCCGCAAGGGGCAGCGGCGCGGACTGCGCGTTGCCGTCCGCGTCCGTGGTGATGTCGGCGACGAATTTCCCGGTGCCCCTTTCGTAGATCCGGTACACGGCGCCGGCCAGGCTGTAGTCGCCTTTGGATTTGTCCCGGTTGCGCTTGTGCAGATATATGATGCACGTCTGATCCTCCGAGGTGAAGGACAGGTTGCCCGAGAGCATGGGCTGGAGCGACATGTCGACGAGCGCCATCTTCTGCAGGTCGCCGCTGTCCGGCGCGTACCAGAATATATTGACCGGGGAGCGCGTATCCAGCAGGACGATGGCGTCCTGTATCGTGACATCCTTCCCCATATAGCTCATGGGGGCGGTGATGGTGATCGTGTCGCCGGTGAGATAGGTGCTGCCTGCGGCGGTCACTCCGGCGGGCAGCTTGCTCTGGTCGATGCGGTAGCTCTGATACGTGTTGATGGTGATCGTAGTCGTGCCTGACAGCTTGCCGGAGCCATCCGGGGTCAGCTCGGCCCGCGGCACGGAGAAGCTGCCGCTGATGTGGTCGTCGCCTCTCCGGGCGTAACCCAGCAGCGCCTGATAGAATTTGTACGCGGCCTGGTTGCCCGCGGTCGGGCGTATATTGTGTTCGGCCATGCTCTCATAGCCCACGCCGCCCGCCTCGTACATCCAGGTCCATATCGCCGCCTGCGTGGCGGCCCAGACTTCGACCAGCTCCAGGTCGCCCCACTCGTTGGGATAGCCGTGGAGCAGGATGGCCCGGACGCCCGCCAGGACGTGCTCGCTGTAGAGCGCCGAGGACACGTGGTAATCGTCGCCCCAGGGCTGGTGTTTGTTGCTTTCCAGGCAATAGGCGATGTTGCCGCCGCTGGTCGCCGTGATCCAGAAGGGCACGGTCAGGACGCCCCACGCCAGGCCGTTATAATACT
>WQTL01000338.1 GCA_009786275.1 Bacillota bacterium
CTGACTGAGGGGGTGAAACGAGGGGAGCTGTCAGCTCGGCTGACTGAGGGGGTGGAGAAAAAATCAGCCTACCCCCTTTCCATCAGCGCCCGTACCTTCATGCTCAGCCCGAATAAATTGATGAACCCCGCGCTGTCCCCCTGGTCATACACGTCGTCCCCGTCGAACGTGGCGAAGGCCTCGCTCCACAGCGAATACTTTGAGGTCACCCCGGCATTGATGATATTCCCCTTATAGAGCTTCAGCCGCACTTCGCCGGTCACGTTCTCCTGCGTCACGTCCACGAAGGCGTCCATGGCCTCGCGCAGCGGCGTATACCACTGCCCGAAGTACACCAGCTCGGCGTAGCGCTCCGCCAGCAGCATTTTAAAGTGCTGCGTATCCCTGTCCAAGGTGATGCTCTCCAGCACGTCGTGCGCGCGGTACAGGATCTTCCCCGCCGGGTTCTCATACACCCCCCGGGATTTCATCCCCACCAGCCTGTTCTCGACCAAATCGTCGATTCCCACGCCGTTCGCCCCGCCAATCTCGTTGAGCCGGGCAATCAGCTCCACACCATCAAGTTTCTCCCCGTCCAGCGAAACGGGAATCCCCTTCTCAAACCCCAGCGTAATATACGCAGCCTCATCCGGCGCCCGCTCGGGCGAAACCCCCATCTCCAAAAATCCCGGCTTCTGGTACAGCGGCTCGTTGGCGGGGTCCTCCAAATCCAGCCCCTCGTGACTGAGGTGCCACAAATTCTTGTCCTTCGAGTAATTCGTCTCCCGGTTGATCTTCAGCGGCACGCCGTGCGCTTCCGCGTAGTCGATCTCCTCGTCGCGGCTCCTGATTTCCCAGGTCCTCCACGGCGCGATAATTTTCATATCGGGCGCGAAGCGTTTAAAAGTCAGCTCAAAGCGCACCTGGTCGTTGCCCTTGCCGGTGCAGCCGTGGCATATGGCGTCCGCGCCCTCTTTGATTGCCGCCTCGGCAATCGCCTTGGCGATAATCGGCCGCGCGA
Source organism: Bacillota bacterium (assembly GCA_009786275.1). Lineage (GTDB taxonomy): Bacteria > Bacillota > Clostridia > Oscillospirales > Acutalibacteraceae > WRMQ01. Next base: position 1,001 of record WQTL01000338.1, read on the forward strand.
AGCTCGTCCCCAGCAGATAATCCCGCTCGTACCTCGCCCCGGCCTTCAGCGTGGGCCAAATCAGGTCCTCCACGAACTCCCGTTTCAAATCCAGCACATAGAGCTTGCTCGCCCCGGTTTTGAGCGCCTTCGCCTCCAGGCCGTCCAGCTCCGTGCCCTGCCCCACGTCCGCCGACACGGCCACGACCTCGCAGCCCGGGTAATTCTCCTTCAGCCAAGGGATCATCACCGAGGTATCCAGCCCGCCGGAATACATCAGCACGATTTTCTTTATTTCTTTGGTCTCTTTGCTCATGGGTATACTCCTTTATCGTTGGTTTGTATTGTATTTCTTGAGACTGCCAAGAACAGTTTTGTTTATCCCCCAGGCTCCTTCTCGTAGAAGGAGCTGTCAGCTCGGCTGACTTTTGCGTGCCTTAGCGGCGCAAAAGTAGAGGATGTATCGCAGCGCGGCGTCTCTACACCCCGCCGCCGCTTTAACCCACAAAGCCGCGTTTAGAGGCCAATTTCACCCATAGCGCGGCTTTGCCACGCAAAAAATTTTTGTTAGGCGCTGTCGCCTAAGCCCCCCTCGCTCGCGGGGGGGGTGGCCGAAGGCCGGGGGGAGCTTAAAACCTACCTCGGCGGCGGCGCGATCACCGGCCTTGCCGGCGGCGGGGGCTGGCGCATCTCAAACCCGGCGGGGGCCTGCGGGCCTGCCTCCGAAAGGTACTTGATCACCTCGCTGGAGATGTCCACCCGGCCCTTCGTCTCGGCGTCTTTCAGCGCCTGCAAGTAGGCCTGGGTCATCATCAGCAGGGCCGAAGCCTGCCACTCCGGCATGCCGCTCACCAGTTCCGTCAATTTCTCTTTGCTGCCCATGCTCAACACTCCTTATGCTGTGTATTTATATGCCTTTGTCTTGCGGCAAATGTGTCAATCCCCTGGCTCCCCCTTGGGGGAGCTGTCGCCTCGGGCGGCTGCAACCCCCACTCTAAAATCTAGCATCTAACATCTACCGTCTAAAATCCCACAACCCCGCCTTCCGGTACGCCTTTTCCACCGTCCGTCCGGCGATGCGCCCCGCCGCCTCGGCCCCCTCGGCCGCCATCTGCTTCAGATACGCCTTGTCGCCCAAGATTCTCTTATATTCCTCTTGGAACCCCCTCAATTCCTCGATCACGGCCTCGCCAACTGCAAGTTTAAACTCGCCGTATCCCCTGCCCTCAAATTCCCGCTCGATCTCGCCGAAGCCCTTCCCCGTGCACGCGGCATAGATCGTCATCAAATTGACGATCCCCTCTTTCCCCTCGCCGCGCCGCACCTCGCTGCCGCTGTCCGTCACGGCGGACTTGCACTTTTTCATGATGACGTCCGGCGTATCCGTGATAGCGATGCTCGCCCGGGGGTTCGGGTCGCTCTTGCTCATCTTCTGCAGCGGGTTCTGCAAGCTCATCACCCGCGAGCCGATCTTCCCGATATACGGCTCCGGTACCACGAAGGTCTGCCCGTACGCCCCGTTGAATCGCTCCGCGACATTGCGGGCCAGCTCCAGGTGCTGCTTCTGGTCGGCCCCGATGGGCACGTAGTGCGCCTGGTAGATCAAGATATCGGCGGCCATCAGCGTGGGATAGGCAAACAGCCCCAGGTTGACATTGTCCGCGTGGGAGGCCGATTTGTCCTTGAACTGGGTCATGCGGCTGGCCTCGCCGAACTGCGTATAGCAGTTGAGCACCCAGGCCAGCTGGCAATGCCCCGCCACATGGCTCTGGCAGAACACGACGTTGTTCTCCCGCTTGAGCCCCAGCGCCAGCAGCATGGCGAAGGCCTCCACGCTCTGCCTGCGCAGCGCCGCGGGGTCCTGCCGAACCGTCAGGGCGTGCAAATCCGCCACGCCGTAGACGCAGTCGTATTCGTCCGCCATGCCCGCCCAATTGCGCAGCGCGCCTATGTAGTTCCCGATATGCGGCACCGCCGTGGGCTGAATCAGGCTGAGCACGCGTTTTTTCTCGTTAACCTCAGGCATATGGCTATGTATCCTTTCATCCGAGGGGGTGCTCCTGGGGGGCGCAAAGCGCCCCTACCACTTCCACTCCCCATAAAATTTCTCCATCGCCCCCACATTCTCGTCCGCCCGGTACGCCCCGCATATCGCCTTCAGTTCCTTCTCGAACAGCGCGCCCTTGAGCTTCCACAGGCAGTCTGCGCGGTAGCGCAGGTAGTGCTCCTCGGGGCTTTCGCGCATGTTGATCCCCCTTGCCACCAGGAAGTAGCCCGGCAGGCTCAGCAGGACGACCTCGCTGGGCTTCAGCGCGCGCAGCAGCTTGAAATCCTCCTCGCTGAACTCCGCCGTGCCCGTGCGCATCCAGGTGACCGTGGGCGTGCCGTAGCTGAGCGCCTCGGCGAATTTCTCCTCCTGCGCCGCCCCGTAGAAATCCTCGCTGTCGTTGGCCTCCTGGACGAAATCCTGCAAGGTCTGGCGCAGCGCGGCGGCCTCGGAGATATCCATCTCCCGTTCCGTGCCGTCCTCCTCCATCACCTTGCGGAACACGCGTATCCCCTCGTAGGCCAGGTAGTTCCCGTAAAAATACGACTCGATGGTTTCCTCGGCGGTGCCCTTGGTCCCCCCCGCGTCATACAGCGCCCGGAACAGCTGGTCCCGCGCGGCCTGCCCGGTGAGCACGGCGCTGAGCGTCTGCTTGCTCACGCCGATGGATTTGTAATACCGGCCGAACACGCGCCAGTAGGAGGCGGTCTGGTCCGCCACCTGGGATTTGAGCACCTGGTCCACGGGGACCTCCATCTCGCGCAGCGTGCTGCCGATGGCGATGTACTCCACGCAGCGCGCGGTCACGTCCTTACGCAGCGCGGCAAGGTCTTTTGGGCTGCCGTCGGCCTTCAGCCGGCCGGCCTGCTTCGCGTCCCGTATCGCCTGCGCCAAAAAGTAGCTGTACACCGCCCGGGAGACCGGCGCGCCCTCCACCTGCAGCAGCCATTCCTGCGCGCCCGGGGGGGTGAACGCGGCCGCGGCCGCCAGCGCCACGCAAACGGCCGCCAGCAATATGGTCGCCTTCTTGGTCCAATTGGTTCTGGTTCGTTTCATGATGTGACCTCACTCCCCATAATACTGCGTCTTCGGCTTGGGGTGCCTGTTCCCCTCCCAGATCCTCTCCGCCGCCGGCTTCCAGGCCGCGGCGTAGCGCTCGCACTTGGCGCACAGCGCGTCCACATCCTCGGGCGCCGCCAAATCGGTGGACTTCGCCCCCGCGCCGCCCACGATGCCCCGCAGCAGCTCCGGGTTCTCCAGCATGGGGCAGGGCCGCAGGTGGTTGCGGTTGAAGGGCTGGCCCTTATAGAACGCCCGGAACAGCGGCCTTTGCAGCGCCTCCAGCAGCGTATGCTCCCGCACGTTCGAGTCCGAGTAGTGGATGAACACGCAGGGCTCCATGTCCCCGGCGGCGTTGATGTGGAAGTAATTCCGCCCTCCGCCGATGCAGCCGCCCACGTACTCCGCGTCGTTCTGGAAATCCATGATGAACATGGGCTTGCCCGTTTTGGCGCCGCGCGTCTCCCGCAGCCATTGGTACAGCCGCTCGCGCTGCGCCGGCGTGGGCATCAGCTCCGGCGCGGCCCCCTTCCCCAGTGGCATATAGTGAAAATAAAACCCGAATTTCACCCCGCGCGCGATCATCTCGTCCAGGAACGCGTCGCTGGTCACGGTTTCGAGGTTTTCGCTGGTATAGCACACGGAGATCCCGAACAAACATCGCTCTTTCTTCAGCAGATCGATCGCCCGCATGGAGCGCGCGTAGGCCCCCTCTCCGCGCCGCGCGTCGTTGCTCTGCTCAAAGCCCTCCAGGCTGACGGCGAACACGACGTTCCCGAGCTTTTTCGTCGCCCGGGCCAACTCCTCGTCGATGAGCGTGGCGTTGGTGTAGATCAAAAACGTGCATTCCCTATGCCTTGCCGCCACCCGCAGCACATCCTTTTTGCGGATCAGCGGCTCCCCCCCGGTGAGCATGAACACCCTTGTCCCCAGCTTTTTCGCCTGGGCGGCGATGCCGTCCATCTCCTCGAAGCTCAAATTCTCGTGCTTGTGGTACTCCCCCGCCCAGCAGCCCCGGCAGTGCAAATTGCAGGCGCTCGTGGGGTCGAACAGAATCTGGAACGGTATATTGCAGCCGTACTTCTCGCGGTTCCTGCGCACCAGCCTCGTCCCGTTGGCGATGCCAAGCCCCAGGCTCAGCAGCAACCGGCGCAGGGCGTCCCGGTCCACGTCGCGCAGCACGCCCACGGCCATGCGCTTCCAGACGTTTTCGTCGTCCAGGGCCCCGGCCTTGAATGCCTCGATGGTTTTCCGGGGAAACGTCCTCTTCGACGCGAAGTCGACAATCCCCATCAGCTTCACGAGGTTCGGCCCCGGTTTTTTTTCGATAAAGCGCAGCAGCGGCCGCAGCGCAAGGTCCGCGGCGCAGCGCTGCATGGTTTCGGGTAGGGTCATAATGCCTCCAATGCTGAATTCTTAGTGCTGAATTATCGCTCCGCGACACACCCTCACCCGCCCGAGGCGGGAGCTCCCTCTACGAGAGGGAGCTTTGGGGCTTATGCCCAAACTTCTGCTCCATGAAATCTTTGCGGTCTGCCTCGTCGTTTAACCTAATCCCCCAAGCTCCCTCCCGTGGAGGGAGCTGTCGGCTCGGCCGACTGAGGATGTATCGCGGAGCGACGTTCCTGTTCCGCCCGCAGGCGGGGGG
>WQTL01000339.1 GCA_009786275.1 Bacillota bacterium
CGGATATCCGCACCGCCGACGACGCCGACGATGTGGTGGACGAGCTGCTCGACCGCTTCGGCGAGCCGCCCCCGCCCGTGCTGGGCCTGGTGGACATCGCCCTGGTGCGCGCGGCGGCGGCCCGCTGCGGCATCTTCGAGATGGGGCTTTCCGGCGAGCGCGCGGCACTGTACATCGAGGAGCTCAACATGCCCATGATACAGGCCATGGGCGAGGCCCTGCCCGGCCGGGTGAAGGTGGCGGCGGGCAGCGGGCGGCCGCATATCGCCATCAAGCTCGTGCCGGGGGAGGATATGCTCCGGACGGTGAAACGGGCGCTTACGGCGGCGGAGGGGTAGGAAATGAGCAGAGACGCACGGCAGTGCGTCTCCGATTTATGACAACCAAACATTTTTTTGATGGAGACGCATTGCCATACGTCTCTACATAGCTAATTCCTGATCTTGATATGCACTTCCCGCAGCTGCGCCTCCGTCACGTCGCCCGGCGCGCCAAAGAGCGCGTCCTGCGCGTTGCCGTTGAGCGGGAAGGCCACCACGTCGCGGACACTCTCCTCGCCCAGCAGGAGCATCAACAGGCGCTCGATGCCCCAGGCCATGCCCGCGTGGGGCGGCGCGCCGTGGGCAAAAGCACCGTAGAGCGCGCCGAAGCGCGTTTTCAGGTCCTCCTCGGTGTAGCCCGCGGTCTCGAAGGCCTTTTCCATAATTTCCGGCACGTGGTTGCGCACCGCGCCGGAGCTCAGCTCCACGCCGTTGAGCACCATGTCATACTGCCAAGCCAGGATGTCCAGGGGCTCCCGGGTGAGGAGGGCCTCCATCCCGCCCTGGGGCATGGAGAAGGGGTTGTGGGAGAAGCCCAGCTTCTTCGTGTGCTCGTCGATCTCGAACATGGGCATATCGGTGATGAAGCAGAACTCGAAGCGGGTTTTGTCGATGAGCCCCAGGCGGGTGCCCAGCTCCGCGCGTATCTGCCCGGCCAGCTTGTCGCATTGGGCCGGGCGGTCGCAGATGAAGAAAATGACGTCCGTATTCGCTGCGTCAAACATGCCGGTCAGCGCATCTTGCTTTTCGGGGGAGAGGAACTTAGCGATGGGCCCCTTCAGCGCGCCCTCTTCGGGCACGGTGACGTACCCCAACCCGCCCATGCCGATGCTTTCGGCGAATTTGAGCATATTCTCGAAGAAGCTCTTGCTCTGCGCCGCGCAGCCGGGCACTTTAATCCCCCGCACGGGCCTGCCCCGGAAGGGCTTGAACTCCACATCGCTGAAAAACGCGGTCAAATCTTCTATGAGCAGGGGGTTGCGCAAATCCGGCTTGTCCGTGCCGTAGCGCAGCATGGCCTCGCGGTAGGGAATGCGCCGGAACGGCGGCTTGGAGATATACGTCGTGCCCTCGGGCGCGAAGCGGGCGAAGACGTCGGACAGCACGATTTCGGCCACCTCCATCACGTCGTCCTGCGTGGCGAAGGCCATCTCGAAGTCCAGCTGATAGAACTCCCCCGGCAGGCGGTCGTTGCGGGCGTCCTCGTCGCGGAAGCAGGGCGCGACCTGGTAGTACCGGTCCACCCCGCTGAGCATGAGCATCTGCTTGAACTGCTGCGGGGCCTGCGGCAGGGCGTAGAATTTCCCCTTCCACTTGCGCGAGGGCACCAGGTAGTCCCGCGCCCCCTCCGGCGAGGAGGCCATCAGGATGGGCGTGTGCACCTCCAAAAAGTCCAGCTTCTCCATGCTTTCCCGCAGGGCCTTGATAAACCGCGCCCGGAATTGCAAATTGCGCTGCATGCGCGGCCCGCGCAGGTCGAGATAGCGGTACTTCAGCCGCGCCTCCTCGCGCACGCCGTCGGAGCCCCCCACCTCGAAGGGCAGGAAGGCCGGCGCGGCGCTCAAAGCCGTGAGGGTTTCGACCCGCAGCTCCACCGTGCCCGTGGCGAGCTTGGGGTTATAGGTCTCCGCGTCCCGCGCGACGATCGTCCCCTCGACGCAGATCACGGTCTCCCGCGTGACGCCCTTGAGCATCGATTCGTCGTGCAGCACCAGCTGCGTGACGCCGTAGTGGTCGCGCAGGTCCACGAAAATCACGCCGCCGTGGTTGCGGAAGGTGGCCACCCAACCGGATAGCTTCGCCCGTTGGCCGATGTGCTCCTCGCGCAGCTCGCCGCAGGTGTGGGTGCGATATTGTTCGTTCATGATTCAAATTCCCCCATCCGTTCCTTCACCAGCGCCGTGATTTCGTCCACGGCGTCATCCAGCGCAATATCTTTTTGTATGGCCTTATCCCTCGTACGCAGCTCGAACGCTCCGCGAGCGAGGGTCTTCGGGCTGATGATCACCCGCACGGGCACACCCAGCAGGTCCGCGTCGCTGAACATAAACCCGGCGCTGACCTTGCGGTCGTCGAACAGCACCTCGATCCCGGCGTTCTGCAGGACATTATAGAGCGCGTTAGCCGCCGCGCCTACCTCCTCGTTTTCCGCGCGGATGGCGCAGATATGCACCTGCCACGGCGCAATGGCCATGGGCCAGACGGGGCCGTAGTCGTCATGGCGCACCTCGCACACCGAGGCCATCAGCCGCCCCACGCCGATGCCGTAGCAGCCCATGATGGGGTACCGCGCCTTGCCGTTTTGGTCCAGGTAGGTCATCTCCATGCTCTTGGTGTACTTCGTGCCCAGCTGGAAGATGTTGCCCACCTCGATGCCGCGCACAAGCTTGACGCTGTGCTCCCCGCACTGCGGGCAAATGCCGCCCTCGAGGATCTTCGCCAAGTCGTTGTATTTACTGCCCGTACCATCTCGCTCCGGAGAGAACCCAATGAAGTGATAGCCCTCCTCGTTCGCTCCTGTCACGAGATTGCGCGCGCCTTTGAGCGAACTGTCATTTATCACGATGGCGCCCTTGGGCGTTTTCAACCCCACCGGTCCGAGATACCCGCAGGGCAACTCACCGCCCTCAAGCACGGCGGGGTGAATCTCCTCCCCCAGGAGGTTGCGCAGCTTCACCTCGTTGACCTCCAGGTCGCCCCGGAGGAACACCACGACAAGCGCGTCGTCCGCGTTTTTCTGGTACAGCACAGCCTTGCAGGTCTGCTCCGGCGCGATACCGAAAAAGCCGCACAGGTCCTCGATGGTCGTCATGTCCGGCGTGGAGACTTTTTCCAGCGGCGCGTCTTCACCCGCCTTGTTCTCAATGATGGACTCCGCCACCTCCATATTGGCGCTGAAGCCGCAATCGCAGACGGCGAGGTAATCCTCGCCCACCTCGGTGACGAGCATGAACTCGTGGGCCACCTTGCCGCCCATCATGCCGCCGTCGGATTTTACGCTCACGACCTCGGGGATGCCGCAGCGGCGGAAGATGTTCTCGTAGGCCTTGTGGCACCTGGCGTAGTAGGCCTCCAGGTCCTCCTGGGAGGTGTGGAAGGAGTACGCGTCCTTCATGGTGAATTCACGCACACGGATAAGTCCTCCTCGCGCGCGCGGCTCATCCCTGAATTTTGTTTGAATCTGGTAGACCATGAAGGGGTAGTTCTGATAGCTCTGCGCGGCGCCGCGGCACAGGTGGACCACGGCCTCCTCGTGGGTCATGCCCAGCACCATGTCGCTGCCCCAGCGGTCCTTCATACGCATCAGCTCGCTGCCCACGGCGTCCCAGCGGCCGGATTCCTTCCAGAGGCCGGCCGGCATGGTCACGGGCAGCAGAACCTCCTGCCCGCCGATGGCGTCCATCTCCTCGCGGATGATGCGCTCAATCTTCTGCGCGATACGCTTGCCCGGCGGGTAGAGGCTGAAAATCCCGCTGCCCACGTTCTTGATGTAGCCGCCGCGCGTCATGAGGATGTGGCTGGCTATCTGGCAGTCCGAGGGAGTCTCCTTGAACCGGAAGCCCAGCAGCTCGCTCAGCTTCATGCGTCCCACCCCGTTTCAAAAAAAGTTCTTTATAGTATAGCATAAATGGCAAAGAATTGCAAGCACTAAATGTGTATTTATCCAAAAAAAGTGTTCCATCACTTTCCATTGCTTTCGCACGCTGAATCAGCTATAATCGGCCTTGTGGAGGTGATTGAAGTTGAAAATCACAACAAAACGCCTGCTGGCCCTGTCGCTGGCGCTCATAACGGTCCTGTGCGCGGCCCCTCTCGCGGCTGCGGCAGGGGAGGACACCCGCTATTACGACTGGAAGCAGTACGACCCGCGCTGGGGTTCGGTGGTGCTCACCAACCAGACCATGAAGCAGGTGGGGTGCCTTGCCACCTCAATCGCCATGCTGGCCGTACGTTCCGGCCTGCGGGACGAAAGCGGCTTCGACCCGGGCATATTCGCCGCCGAAATGAAAAAAGCCGGCGGCTTCGACGCCGACGACGATCTCCTCTGGGAGGCCCTGCCCAAGGCCGTGGCGGGCCTCACGGCGCAGACCCCCTGGGAATCCCTGAACGGCACGCGGGACGAAAAAACCGCGATCCTCAAGGGATACCTGGACAAGGGCTGCCAAGTGGCCGTGGCGGTGCGGAACGGCGGGCACTGGGTGGCGCTGCGCGCGGTCACGGGCGGCAAGGCCGTGATGATGGACCCCGGCAGCGCCGCGACGGATCTCTTCGGGGCGTACCCCGCCGCGGGCGTGACCCGCGTGGCTTTATTGCGCGCAGATAAGCCCGGTGTACAAGCAAAGGAAGAAAGCACCATGACAGAAAACATTATCGCGTTCCTGAAGGATGTGGGCGTCCTGTTGCTGGAAGTCTTCAAATGGTTTTACGCGATGGGAAAGTAATAAATATTTCGCCGGAAGGAATTGTTTTTTGCGGAAAAGCATGGTATAATGCTGGCGATGAACGCTTTGCGGATCGCTGCTGTAAAGCCCGTGGCTTTACGCTTTATTCCGGAAAATTCCTTGACAGTCAAGGCTTTCGCGCGTTTGACAAGGCAAATGCCTTTACAAGAATAAGGAGGGAATCCCATGCACGTTTTGGCCTACGACATCGGTACCACGGGCGTGAAAACCTGCGTTTTCCGCGTCGGGGAGAACATCGAGCTGCTGGCGGGCGTCAACGGCGGCTACCCGCTCTACGTGCTGCCGAACGGCGGCGCGGAGCAGGACCCGGACGACTGGTGGACCGCCATGCGAGACACCACCTGGAAGGCCCTCACGGCGGCGGACGTCGCCCCCGGGGAGATCGGCGGCATCTCGTTCTGCTCGCAGATGCAGGGCCTCGTGCTGGTGGACGGCGAGGGCCTGCCCCTGCGCCGCGCCATGAGCTACATGGACCAGCGCGCCGTGGCCGAGCACAGGGCGGGCATGGCCTTCGGCCCGCAGGTGGCAGGAGCGAACGTCCTGCGGCTGCTGAAATCCCTGAAGATCACCGGGGCCGCCGCCTTGAGCGTGAAGGACCCCGTCTGGAAATACAAGTGGGTGGAGGCCCACGAGCCCGAAATCTTCGCCAGGGTACATAAGTGGCTGGACGTCAAAGAGGCCGTCATCGCCCGCATGACGGGGCGCTGCGTGATGACCACGGATTCCGCCTTCGCCGCGCTGCTGTACGACATCCGCAACCGCCGCTGGTCGAAGGAGATGGCGGGCATGCTGGGCGTGAGGATGGAGCACCTGGCCGAGATCGTGCCCTGCGATACGCGGGTGGGCGAATTGCGCCCGCGGCAGGCGCAGGAGCTGGGCCTCGTGCCGGGCATCCCGGTCTTCGGCGGCGGGGGCGACGCCTCGCTCATCGGCGTCGGCGCGGGCACGGCGGAGCCCGGTGAAACGCATATCTACTGCGGCACCAGCGGCTGGG
>WQTL01000340.1 GCA_009786275.1 Bacillota bacterium
ACAGCCTGGTGGCCCCCGTGGAATTAGGCGCGGGCGCGTACACGGCGGCGGGCTCGGTGATCACCGAGGACGTGCCCGAAAAGGGCTTCGCCATCGCCCGGGCAAGACAGGTGAACAAGGAAGGCAGGCAGGCAGATAAAAAAGACAGGGGATAGGTTTCCCTTCCCCCGCCTTTTGATCGCATCTTTTACGCCGGCTGGCTGTTGTCGTCCAGATCCCTTTGGAGCAGCGCCGTGACCTCCCGCAGGACGTCCTCGTCGGATGACAGCCCTTTTGACAGCGCGAACAGCCTGTACAGCTCCAGCTTGGCGGACAGCTCCTTGATGACTTCAGCGTTGTTCGGCATCGTGTTCACCTCCATTTTCATTCTTTTCTGTCCTTATTGTACCACGGTATTTCTCTTCCTGTCAACCTTTTTTATTTTGTGAAAGGCGTATCCATGAGCTTCTTCAAAAAGCCCGGCCCCCCGCGGTGGATCATCGCGGGCCTGGGCAACCCCGGCAGGCAATACGAGTACAACCGCCACAACGCGGGCTTTCTCTGCCTGGACGTCCTGGCGGACGAGCGCCGCTGTAAAATCGACAGGCTGAAATTTCACGCGCTGACAGGCATCACGGACATCGCCGGGCAGCGCTGCCTGTTATGCAAGCCCAATACATACATGAACAAAAGCGGCGAGGCCGTGGGAGAGTGCGCGCGGTTTTACCAGATCCCGCCGGAGCGCGTCCTCGTCGTCTGCGATGACGTCTCGTTCCCGCCGGGGGTGCTGCGCATCCGCCGCAAGGGCAGCTCGGGCGGGCAGAAGGGCGTCAAAAGTATCATTGAGCACCTGGGGACGGAGGAGTTCTCTCGCATCAAGCTGGGCGTGGGCAACAAGCCCCACCCGGACTACGATATCGCCGACTGGGTGCTCTCGAACATGAACACGGACGAGCTGAAGGCCCTGCGCGCGGCCTGCGGCGGCGCCTGTAAAGCCATCGAGCTGATCGTGGCCGGGGAGATCGAACAGGCCATGGCGAAATATAGCCATTGAATGAGCAGGTTCTGTAGGGGCGGCATTCTTGCCGCCCGAGGTAAAAAAGAAAGGGATCCTTATGCCATCCAACCAAACCGCCCTCATCATCGGCGCGGGCCCGGCCGGCCTTACCGCCGCGCGGCAGCTGCTGAAACACACGGCCATCCATCCGATCATCCTGGAGGAGACAGACAAAATCGGCGGCATCTCCCGCACGGAGGAGCACCACGGCAATCGCATGGACATCGGCGGGCACCGGTTTTTCTCGAAGAGCCGGGAGGTCAACGCGCTGTGGGAAAGCCTGCTGCCCCCCGGCGACCCCGCACAGGCCGAGCGCGTGATGCTGCTGCGCCCCCGGGTGTCCCGCATCTTCTACCTGCGCAAATTCTTCGACTATCCCATCAGCCTGAGCCTGCAAACATTCAAGAACATGGGCCTGTCCCGTACGATGAAGGCGGGCTTCGGCTATCTGGGCTCTATGCTGCACAAGCGCGAAGAAAACACCCTCGAGGATTTCTACATCAATCGCTTCGGCAAGCCATTGTACGAGATGTTCTTCGAGGACTACACAGAAAAATTATGGGGCGTGCCCGTGCGCGACATCGCGCCGGACTGGGGCGCGCAGCGGGTGAAGGGCCTGTCCCTCACCAAGGCCGTGGCGGAGGTGCTGCGCAAGGCCTTCCGGCCCGGCTACAAAACGCGTGAGACCTCCCTCATCGAGCAGTTCCACTACCCCAAGCGCGGCCCCGGCCAGTTGTGGGAGGCCTTGGCCGATGAAATTCGCGCCCTGGGCGGGGAGATTCGCTTGGGCAGCAAAGTCACCGGCGTGGCGCTGGAGGGCAATCGCGCCACCGGCGTTCGCATCAATGACCAGGAGTCCCTGCCCGGCGATTACGTCATATCCGCCATGCCCGTGAAAGATCTGGTCGCCGCCATGGGCGAGGCGCCGCCCGCCCCTGTGCGGGACATCGCCGCCGCGCTGCCATACCGGGATTTTATCACCGTGGGCCTGCTGCTGGACAAGCTCAAGCTGGGCCAAATCCCCGACACGTGGATCTACATCCAGGAGCGCGACGTGCGCATCGGCCGATTGCAGGTGTTCAACAACTGGTCGCCCTACATGGCGGCGGACCCGGCGAAGCTCTGGATCGGCCTGGAGTATTTCTGCGGCGAGGGCGACGCCATGTGGAATATGCCCCCCGAGGAGTTCATTCAGTTCGCGATTGACGAGCTGGTGAAGATTGACATCATCGAAGCCAAAGACGTCCTCGATGCAACGCACATCCGCGTGAAGAAAGCCTACCCGGCCTATTTCGGGGCGTACAAAGACTTCGATATCGTGCGCAACTATCTCGACGGCATCGAAAATCTCTACTGCGTGGGGCGCAACGGACAGCACCGCTACAACAACATGGACCACTCGATGCTTACGGCGATCGCCGCCGTGGAGGCCATGCGCAACGGCGCGGGCGACAAATCCCCCATCTGGGATGTGAACACGGAAGAGGAATACCATGAGGAAAAATAAACTGCGCGAAATCGCGCACGCGTTTTTGAACGCCCCCTTCCCCGGCGCCGCGGCCATCGTCTCGGCCCTCCTGTCGCTCTATCTCGCCTGTGTATTCGCCTTCCACGGGTTCTTCGCGTCGTGGCAGGCCAAGCTCTGGATGATATTCCCGGCCGTCGTTCTGCTCGCCCCGTTATTCTATTATCTGCAAAAGCAATTCGCGGAAAAATGCCCCGGCTTCGGGCCCTCGGGTTTGCGCAGGGAAAGGGATAGGCTCTCCTGGCAAATCTTCGCCGTTGTTGCGGGCGTGACCTTCGCGGCGTTGCTGTTCAACCTGGCCGCGCACTACCCCGGCGCGGCGAGCTGGGACAACATGGAACAGTGGGACCAGGTGCAGACCGGCGAATTCCGGGACTGGCACCCGGCCATCCACACGATGCTCATCTGGCTGGTAACGCGCATTGTGAACAAATACGTCTTCTTCATCGCCGTGCAGATGCTCTGCTTCAGCCTGCTGGCGGGCTGGGGGGCAGCCACCCTGCGGGCCTGGGGCTTGAAGCGTGCTTGGATCATTGCCTTCACGGTAAGCCTGCTGTCCGCGCGCGCCACGGGGAACATCCTGCTCTTCGCCTGGAAGGACACGATGTTCACCCTGTTGATTTTAGGCCTGGCGGTGCAGATGGCCGACATCGTGCTTTCCGACGCCGCGTGGCTGCGTAAATGGCCGAACCGGGCCGCCTTCGCCCTGACGATTGCGCTGGCCTCGCTGGTGCGGCACAACGGCATCTTCTTCACGATTCCGGTGCTGGTGCTGCTGCTGATCTTATACAGGAAAAAATCGTTCACGGATTGCCTGCTTTCCGCGCTGATGGCCTGCGTGGCCTTCCTCGGCGTGCGCGGCCCGCTGTATTCCTTGGCCCGCGTGACCCGCGACCCGAACCAGGGCTACGTGGAGGCCGTGGGCCTGCCGATGACGATCCTGTGCAGCGTCTACCGCACTGAACCGGAAAAGCTCGATTCGGAGACCCACACCCTGATGGCGGCCATCGCAACCCCGGAGGAGTGGGAGACTTACTTCGCCTTCGGCAACTACAACTCCATCAAGTGGATCGTCGGCGCCAACGAGACCCTGCGGGACGTGCCCCTGAAGTCCCTGCTGGGCATGACCCTGCGCTGCCTGCGCGCCGCGCCGGAGACCTCCCTGCGGGCCGCGCTGAGCCTGACGCAGTTCGTCTGGGACCCCAACGTGTGGGACTACACCATCGATTTCATGCGCTCCTGGGACCACCCGGAAAACCACCCCAACAGCATCAGCGAGCAGGCCGCGAACGCGGACGCCGAAAAGGTCGGGGCCATCGAAAAGCGCTACGGCGTGTACCGCGAGGCCGTGCAGCTGCTCACGCCCAGCAAGCTTTTGCAGTCCGCGGGGATCCACATGCTTGCCCTGGCCCTTGCGGGGGCGTATTCCCTCCGGCGGCGCAGGGGCATACATACCCTGCTGCTGATCGTGCCCAGCGCGGCATATAATATAGGCACCATGCTCATGCTGTGCGGCGGGGATTACCGGTTTTTCCAGTTCAACGCTGTGATAACGATACCGCTGGTGCTGGTGTGTTTGGCGAGGGAGGAGGAAACGTCTATCGCACGAGATACGTCGCTCCGCGAAGCCTTCCTCAGTCCGCCCGAGGCGGACAGCTCCTCCCACGGGGAGGAGCCTGGGGGATTAGGCGAAAGCGGCGCTTTGGAGGAGAATTCTCTGCATGAAAAAAAGTAGAATCATCTTCCTGGAGGGCGTATCAAGTTCAGGGAAAACAACCTTGGCGAAGGCCTTGCAGGCGCGGCTGCCGTCGCCCTTCTTCTGGCTGGCCGGCGACACCATCTGGACCATGGCCCCGGAAAAGTTCAAGCACGACCCGGAAGTGATCTTCCCGAAAATCGATGCCGCGACGATCAACACGATCAAATTATTTTCCAAGCTCGGCATTGACGTCATCGTGGACATGGTGCCGGTCATCAAGTCAAACAAAAAATTCGCGAAAATGCTCCGCGGTTGCCCGACTTTGTACGTGAACGTAACCTGCCCGGTGGAGGAGCTTCGCCGCAGGGAACAGGCGCGCGGCGACCGGCAAATCGGCTTGGGCGAAAGCCAGCTCGCTGGGCTTTCGCCGCCGGGGTTTTATGATATTATTGTTGATACGCACAGTCACTCAAGCGAGGAATGCGCCGACCAAATTATAGAAATGATGAATCGGCTATTAAGGAGCCCCCATGCCTGACCCCTTCACCCTCCACCAAAAAGCCCTCACCCTGCCCCCCCTGCCCGGCGTCTACCTCATGAAGGACGCCAAGGGCGGGGTGCTCTACATCGGCAAGGCGAAGAACCTCAAGAACCGTCTGGGGCAGTACTTCGGCGCGGAGCAGCAGCACGGCCACGGCTATATCGCCGTGGGCATCGAGCACGTGCGGGACTTCGACTACATCGTGGTCAATTCCGAACACGAGGCCCTGGTGCTGGAGAACTCCCTCATCAAGCAGCACACGCCGAAGTACAACATCAACCTGAAGGACGACAAGGGCCACCGCTGGGTGCGCGTCACCCGGGAGGACTGGCCCCGGCTCACCATCGCCAAGCAGAAGCACGAGGACGGCGCGGACTACCTGGGGCCCTACACCAGCGCCTACGCCGTGCGCCTTGCCGTGGACGAGGCCCGCCAAGTGTTCAAGCTGCCCTCCTGCTCGCTGCATTTTCCCCGTGACCTGGGCAAGCAGAGGCCCTGCCTGCAACACTTCATCGGGAATTGCGACGCCCCCTGCGCGAAGAAAATCGACCGGGAGGCCTATCTGCAAAGCATGCGCGGAGCGATAGAATTTTTAAAACGCGGCAGCGCGCAGAGCGAAAAAGAAATACGAAAAGAGATGGAGCAGGCCGCCGAAAACCTCGAGTTCGAGCGCGCGGCAAAACTGCGCGATACGCTGCGGGCCCTGGAAAAACTGAAGGAGAAGCAGCACGTCGTCAGCGTGAGCGTGGAGGACCAGGACGTCTTCGCCCTGGCGATGGAACAGTCCCAGGCCTGCTGGGCGGTGCTGCGCTTCGCGGGGGGCAAATTATACGACAGCGAGCAGTTCTTCATAGCGCGCCCGCCAAACGCCGCGCAGGCCCGGCAGGAGCTGCTGGAGCGCTACTACGCCATGCGGGGGAGCGTCCTGCCGCGCCGCGTGCTGCTGGACGGCGAAACCGAGGACCCCGCCCTGCTGGAGGAGTGGCTCACCGGCCTGGC
>WQTL01000341.1 GCA_009786275.1 Bacillota bacterium
AGCGGCAAGGCCATCACCATGGCGGCGCTGGTGGAAACCTACGCCGTGCTGGCGCTGCTCATCTCCATCCTGGCGGTTAACGGCATTCCGGTATAACGAGTCAGGAGGGCGGGACATGGCTGGCATTGACAATATCCTTGCGAGGATAGAACAGGACAGCGCGGCGAAATGCGCTGAAATTCTGGCGAACGCCAGGGCCGAGGCCGGGGAAATCCTGGCCGCCGCGACGGCGCGGGCCGCACGGGAGAACGAGGCTGCGCTCGCCGAAGCCCGGCGCAAGGCGGAGGCCTGCGTCGCTTCGGCGGGGCCGAGGGCCGCGCAGGACGAGAAGCGCGCGCTGCTGCAAATGAAAAACGAGGTCCTCGGGCAGGCGGCCGCGTCCGCGCTGGCCCGGCTGAGGGCCCTGCCGGAGGCGGAGTATTTCGGCGTGCTCGCCCGGCTGGCCGCGGCATGCGCGCAGGAGGGCCCCGGCGAGATGCGCCTTTCGCAAAGGGACCTCGACAGGCTTCCGGCGGGCTTCGCCGCAGCGCTGGGGGACATCGCCATCGCGCCCCAGGCCGCCGATATTCCGGACGGCTTCGTCCTCGTATACGGCGACGTGGAGCAGAACTGCACGTTCGGGGCCCTGGTATCCGTGCGGATGGACGACATCAAGGACGCGCTGCATGCCCATATTTTCGCTTGAGGGGGTGAGGCCGCATGGCTGTGACAAACGAAATGGACTACACCTACGCGGTGGCGAGGATACGGGCCAACGAGCTGAGCCTCCTGGGCGCGGCTGACGTCGAGCAGCTGCTTTCCGCGCCGGATTCAGCGGCGGCGGAGAGCCTGCTCGCGGCGAAGGGCTACGCGATGGGCCTGGGGCTGCACGCCGCCCTGAACGAAAAGGCGGCGGAAACCTGGCGGCTGATCGCGGAGATTCTGCCCCGGCGGGAGGGGGCGCGGCCCGGCACGGGCGAGCTGGATTTCCTGCTCGTCAAGAACGATTTCCATAACCTGAAGGCGCGGCTGAAGGCGATGTTCACCGGCGGCGCGCCGGAGGCGTACCTGA
Source organism: Bacillota bacterium (assembly GCA_009786275.1). GTDB lineage: Bacteria > Bacillota > Clostridia > Oscillospirales > Acutalibacteraceae > WRMQ01. The sequence goes on from WQTL01000341.1 coordinate 1,052, forward strand.
TGTTCCCCACCGTGTTCGGCGATGGGGAGCTTGGCGAAGCGCTGCTGTCCAAACGCTTCGTCGAATTGCCGGAGTGCATGGCCGGGTGCGCGCGGGAGGCCTATGAGCTTCTGGCTAAAACCATGGACGGCCAGCTGGCGGACGCGCTGATCGACCGGCAGTGCCTGGAGACGATTCTGTCCATGGCAAGGGCCGCACGCAGCGAGTTCCTCCTGGGGCTCGCGGAAAAAATGTGCGCCTTCGCCAACGCCAAAATCGCCCTGCGCGCGGAGAGAACCGGCAAGGGGCAGGCTTTTTTGGACAGAGCCCTGTGCAATTGCCCGCCCGTTGACCTCCCGGAGGAGGCGCGGCGCTCCGGCGCGGCCCTGGAAAAATACTGCGACGACGCGCTGATCGGGTATGTCTCCCCGGCGAAGGGGGCGTATTTCGGCATTGCGCCCCTCGTTGCGTATGTCCTGGCGAAGGAAGCGGAACTACAGACCGTGCGTATCGTGATGACCTGCCGGAAAAACGCCGTGCCGGCGGAGACGATCCGAAGGAGAGTGAGGCTGCTTTATGTATAAGGTTGCGGTGATGGGCGACCTGGACAGCATCGTGGGTCTTTCGGCGCTGGGGCTGGAGATCTTCCCCACGGAACAGGCGGACGAGGCGGCGCGGCTGCTGAAACAGCTCGCGGGCAGCGGCTATGCCGTGATTTACGTCACCGAGGCCTTGGCGGCGAGCATACCGGAGGAGATCGCCCGCTACCGCTACGAGAGGGTTCCGGCGATCATCCTGATTCCCGGCATCGGCGGCAACACGGGCGCGGGCCTTGAGAACGTGCGCGTATCCGTGGAAAAAGCGGTGGGAATGGATATTTTGAACTGAGAGGTGTAGTATGGCCAGCGGAACAATTCTGAAGGTATCGGGGCCCCTTGTGGTCGCCGAAGGCATGAAGGCCGCCAGCATGTTCGACGTGGTGCGCGTCAGCGGGCGGCGGCTCATCGGCGAGATCATAGAGATGCACGGCGACCGGGCGTCCATACAGGTGTATGAGGAGACCTCGGGCCTGCGGCCCGGCGAGGCGGTGGAATCCACGGGGGAGCCCATGAGCGTGGAGCTCGGCCCCGGCCTCATCGGCGGCATTTTCGACGGCATCCAGCGCCCCCTGGACAGCATCCGGGAGATCACGCGCAGCAACAGCCTTCTGCGGGGCGTGGAGGTCGCTTCCCTGGACCGCGACAAGAAATGGCAATTCACGCCTGCCGCGAAGGCGGGCGACCGGATAGCTGCGGGCGACGTCCTGGGTACCGTGCAAGAGACGGAGGTCGTCTCGCACAAGGTCATGGTCCCGCCGGGCACGCAGGGCACGCTGAAGCGCATTGAGGCGGGCGAGTTCACCGTGACGGACACCGTCGCCGTGATCGAAACGGACAAGGGCGAGCAAAGCATCACCCTGATGCAGAAGTGGCCGGTGCGCCGGGGCAGGCCCTATCAGGCGAAGCTTTCGCCGGACCGGCCGCTGATCACCGGGCAGCGGGTGGTGGATACGCTGTTCCCCATCGCCAGGGGCGGCGTGGCGGCCATTCCGGGGCCCTTCGGCAGCGGAAAAACCGTCACACAGCACCAGCTGGCCAAATGGGCGGCGGCGGACATCGTGGTGTTCATCGGCTGCGGCGAGCGCGGCAACGAGATGACCGACGTGCTCAACGAGTTCCCGGAGCTCATCGACCCGCACACCGGCAAATCCATGATGGAGCGCACGGTGCTCATCGCCAACACCTCCGACATGCCCGTGGCGGCCCGGGAGGCCTCCATCTACACGGGCATCACCATCGCCGAGTATTTCCGCGACATGGGCTATTCCGTGGCGCTCATGGCGGACTCCACCTCCCGCTGGGCGGAGGCTTTGCGCGAGATGTCGGGCCGGCTGGAGGAGATGCCCGGCGAGGAGGGCTACCCCGCTTACCTCGGCAGCCGCCTGGCGCAGTTCTACGAGCGGGCCGGGCGGGTGGTCACCCTGGGCGGCCGGGAGGGCACGCTCTCCGTCATCGGCGCGGTTTCGCCCCCCGGCGGGGACATCTCCGAGCCGGTTTCGCAGGCCACGCTGCGCATCGTCAAGGTGTTCTGGGGCCTGGACGCGAACCTTGCCTACAAGCGCCACTTCCCCGCCATCAACTGGCTGACGAGCTACTCGCTGTATACCGACACCCTGGGGCAATGGTTCGGCGCGAACGTCTGCGCGGACTGGATGGACTTACGCGCCCGAATGATGCGGCTGCTGCAGGACGAGGCGGAGCTGGACGAAATCGTCAAGCTCGTGGGGATGGACGCCCTTTCCCCGGCCGACCGGCTGAAGATGGAGGCCGCGCGCTCCATCCGGGAGGACTTCCTGCACCAGCTGGCCTACCACGAGGTGGACACCTACACCAGCCTGCAAAAGCAGATGTATATGATGCGCCTGATCCTCGCCTACTATGACCTGGCGGCGCGGGCCCTGGAGAGGGGCGCCGACATCGAGGCCGTCGCGGCCCTGCCCGCGCGGGAGGCCATCGGGCGCTTCAAGTATGCCGCGGAGGAGAAGGCGGCGGCGGAATACGAGGCTGTCAACGAAAGACTGAAAGCGGAGACCGCTGAGCTGCTGAAAGGGGGCGAGCGCTGATGCCGAAGGAATACAGGACCATCCAGGAGGTGGCGGGCCCCTTAATGCTCGTGCGGGACGTGCAGGGCGTCGCCTACAACGAATTGGGCGAGATCGAGCTGGAGAACGGCGAGACGCGCCGCTGCCGGGTGCTGGAGATCAACGGCTCCAACGCCCTGGTGCAGCTGTTCGAGAGCGCCGCCGGGATCAACCTCACGGGCAGCAAGGTGCGTTTTTCGGGCAGGCAGATGGAGCTGGGCGTCTCGGAGGACATGCTGGGCCGGGTGTTCGACGGCCTGGGCAGGCCCATAGACGGCGGGCCGGACATCATCCCCGAGAAACGCCTGGACGTCAACGGGCTGCCCATCAACCCCACCGCCCGCAACTACCCGCAGGAGTTCATCCAGACGGGCGTTTCGGCCATCGACGGCCTGAACACCCTGGTGCGCGGGCAGAAGCTGCCCATCTTCTCGGCCAGCGGCCTGCCCCACGCGAACCTGGCGGCGCAGATCGCCCGGCAGGCGAAAGTGCTGGGTACCGGCGAGCAGTTCGCCGTGGTGTTCGCGGCCATGGGCATCACCTTCGAGGAGTCGGACTTCTTCATCAACAGCTTCCGCGAGACCGGGGCCATCGACCGCACGGTGCTCTTCGTCAACCTGGCCAACAACCCCGCCATCGAGCGCCTGGCCACGCCCAAGATGGCCCTGACCGCCGCCGAATACCTGGCCTTCGAGAAGGGCATACACGTGCTGGTCATCCTCACGGACATCACCAACTACGCCGACGCCCTGCGGGAGGTCTCCGCCGCCCGCAAGGAGGTGCCGGGCCGCAGGGGCTACCCCGGCTATATGTACACGGACCTGGCCTCCATCTACGAGCGGGCGGGCCGCCAGAAGGGCAAGGAGGGCAGCATCACCATGATCCCCATTCTCTCCATGCCCGAGGACGACAAGACCCATCCCATCCCGGACCTGACCGGCTACATCACCGAGGGGCAGATCATCCTCAGCCGCGAGCTGCACCGCAGGGGCGTCACCCCGCCCATCGACGTGCTGCCATCGCTTTCCCGCCTGAAGGACAAAGGCATCGGCGAGGGCAAGACCCGCAGGGACCATTCCAACACCACCAACCAGCTGTTTTCCGCCTACGCCCGGGGCAAGGACGCCAAAGAGCTCATGGTGATCCTGGGGGAATCCGCCCTGACCGGCATCGATAAGCTCTACGCGAAATTCTCGGACGAATTCGAGCGGGCGTATGTCTCCCAGGGCTACGACACCAACCGGAGCATCGAGGAGACCCTGGAGATCGGTTGGAAGCTGCTGCGGATTTTGCCGCGCGGCGAGCTGAAGCGCGTCAGCGAGGAGCTGCTGGAGGAGCATTACGAATGGCAATCCTGAATGTAAACCCCACCCGCATGGAGCTGCAGGGGCTCAAGCGCAAGCTCGTCACCGCCCGCAGGGGCCACAAACTCCTGAAGGACAAACGCGACGAGCTCATGCGCATTTTCCTCGAAATGGTGCGGGAGAACCGGGCCCTGCGCGTGGAGGTGGAGGCGGCGCTCACGGCCTCGAACCGCCACATGGCGGTGGCGCGCGGCGTGATGCCCAGGGAAGCCCTGGACGCCGCGCTCATGCTACCCAAGCAGGCCCTCGAGCTGGAGATCACGGAGAAAAACGTGATGAGCGTCCTCATCCCCGTGTATCAGGCGAAGTTCCGGACGGCGGACGAGAACGACATCTACTCCTACGGCTACGCATTTACGTCAAGCGACCTGGACGACGCCGTGGCGTCGCTGGCGGACGTGCTGCCCAAGCTCATCCGGCTGGCCGAGGTAGAGAAATCCTGCCAGCTGATGGCCGCCGAAATCGAAAAGACGCGCCGCCGGGTCAACGCCCTGGAGCACGTCATGATCCCGCAATACGAGGAGACCATCCGCTATATCACCATGAAGCTGGACGAGAACGAACGCAGCGCCACCACGCGCCTGATGAAGGTGAAGGACATGATGCTGCAGGCGGCGCATGAGTATGCGTAGGGCAGTCTCATCATATTTAAAATAAGTATTTCCTTTTCGTCCATGCAGATCATAGGGACTTCGGGGTCGTAAGGTTGTGAATAAACGTCAAGAACGTCTTCCATACGGGCCACAAATTCAGCGTT
>WQTL01000342.1 GCA_009786275.1 Bacillota bacterium
CTGCCGGGCGAGGAGGTCGTCAAGATGGAGGACTATGCGGCAGGCATCAACGGCCTGCCGCCCTCCGACGTGCTCAAGCTCTACCTGGCAGACGGCAGCTGGCTGGTGGTGCGCCCCTCCGGCACCGAGCCGAAGATCAAGCTCTATGTATGCACCGACAAGGCCTTCGCGCCGGGGGCCTCCCTAAAGGAATCGGGCAGGCGGTGCGCGGAATTGATCGAAAAGGCGCGGGGATTGTTCGCCTGATTTGGAACCCCAATGAATGCAGCGGAGACGCACGGGCCGTGCGTCTCCGCGTTTATATGTGGCCTAGCACCCCACCCACATCTCGCTCCACGGCTTCCCCGCGATCTCCTCCAGCTTGGCACGCTCCTCTTCGGTGGCCTCCGCCGCGCCCGCCTCGTGCTTTTGGGCGATCACGCGGCTGATCAGCTCGTGGTCCTCGCGGGTCATCTTGTATTTGCGCAGCGACACCAGCGCCAGGCCTAAGAACACGATGGGCAAAAAGGCGTTGGAGAGCTTCAGCCCGAAGGAGGGCGTAAAGCCCCCGTAGAGGTTTTTCGCGCGGGCGCCGAACAGGGGAACCTTCGTGCTTTCCTGCGCCACGCCGAACCACTCCAGCAGGACGCCCACCACGGAGGCCATGAAGCCGCCGGTCATGGTCTTGATGAAGGAGTTGAAGGTGGAGATCGTCGCCTCGCGCCTGCGCCCGGTGATCATCTCGTCCACGTCCGTGATGTCGGGGTAAATGTTAGAGATCATGAAGCCATAGCCGGAATAGCCGATGATATAGGTGATTTCACGCACGAAAAGCATCACCGCAACGGAGAGCAGCTTGCTGCCCGCCGCCTGGGGCTTTATGGCGAAGCCGAGGAGGAAGCTCACGAACAGCATGGGCAGGGTGAGCAGCGCGCATTTCTGCTTGCCGAATTTTTTCGTCAGCCCGTAGTTCACGGGGAACATCAGCATTTCCGCGATGCCGCGCCAGATATCCAGCTGGCTCTTCAGGTCCCAGCGGCGGGCCACCTCGTCGAGGAAAAACGGCTTGGACACCCCGAAAAACGAGGAGCCGAACAGGTACAGGAAGGTCATGGAGAAGTATTGCCGGAAGGCCCGGTTCTTGAACACCAGGGAAAACTCATGGAAGAAGGCCTTGATGTTCAACGGGGGGAACACGTCGTTCTTCGAGCTGCGCTCCTTCGTGGCAAGGCCGCTGTAAAGGATGGGGACGATCCCCGCCAGGCCGATGATCAGGGCCATCTTCAGCATCAGCGGGCGCATGGAGGCGTCGAATACCCTCGTGACCCGCAGGCCGATCATCAGCGAGCCGAAGATCTGCGCGGGCCCCATGCCCACGGAGTTCATGATGTACTGCATGGAGGTGTACTGCGTGCGCTGGAAGTAGCCCGGGGCCAGGGTGGGCAGCATGGAGCTGTGGGAGATATCCAGGATGCTTTGGAACAGGGCGTAGGCCAGCCCGATGCACAGGTGGTACGCCACCAGCCGGCCGGCCGTGCCCTCCCGGCCCGAAAGGCCGAAGGACGTGAAGCGCAGCGCGAGGGTGACGCCGCAGGGCACCGCCACCAGGATGACCCAGAACCTGTGCTTGCCCAGGCGCGAGCGCGTGCGGTCCACCGCGAAGCCGATGAAGGGGTCGATCACGGCGTCCCAGATGCTGCGCAGGAAGCTCATCACCGTGGCCAGCCCCGTGGAAAGCCCCTCGATCTTCGTCAGGAACAGAAAATAAAAGTCCCCGATGAACTGGGACGCCGCCGCGTCCCCTATGTTCTTCGAGGCGTAGTTGACCATGGGCACGAGGGTCTCCTTCGCGTCGCCCTCGATGCCCACGAGCTTCTTGATGCGTTCGCCGATCGCCACTGTCATTCCCCCAACTCTATCATCTTGTCGATGCATTTCCGCGCCTCCCGCATGGTGAACTCGTCCGGCTCGATCACCTCGCCGCCCTGCCCCTGTAAGGCCAGCAGCACCTCCGGCAGGGTGGTGAGCTTCATGTCGGGGCACAGCAGCTTAGCGCTCAAGGGATAGAAGCGCTTGTCCGGGCAGTCGTATTGCAGGTGCTCCGCGATGCTGCTTTCCGTACCTACGATGAACGCGCGCGCGCTTGCGCTTTTCGCGTACTGCATCATCCCCGCCGTGGAGCCCACGTAATCCGCCATAGCGGCGACCTCGGGCACGCACTCCGGGTGGACAAGCAGCAGGGCCTCCGGGTGCGCGGCCTTGGCGGCCTTGGCTTCGTCCGCCGTCACCGCCGCGTGAATGGGGCAGCCGCCCTGCAACAGCACGATATTTTTCTCCGGCACCTGGGAGGCCACATAGGCCCCCAGGTTGCAGTCGGGAATGAAAATAATATTTTTGCCCGGCAGCTGCTTCACAATCTTAACCGCCGAGCTGGATGTAACGCACACGTCGCAGAGCGTTTTGAGTTCGGCAGTCGTGTTGATGTACGCCACGACTGTATAGCCCGGGTATTGCCGCTTGAGGGCCTCCAGGGCTGGCTTATCGAACTGCTCGGCCATGGGGCAGCCGGCCCGGGGGTTTGCCAGGCGCACGGTCTTTTCCGGCGCGAGCAGCTTCACCGTCTCGGCCATGAAGCGCACGCCGCACAGGAGCATATTGCGCTGCGGCTGCTTGGCGGCGGCTTTGCTCAGGGCGAACGAATCGCCTGAAATATCGGCGACTTCGAGGATTTCCCGCGCCTGGTAGCTGTGCGCGAGGACGCAGGTGTCGGTCTCCCGCTTCAGGCGGAGGATTTCGGCTTGAAGGGCGGCGATGGTCATGGGCGGACCTCCTGCAAAAGGTTGTCCAGTTGCTCGCATATGCGGGGCAGATCCGTTTGTATCGCCTGCCATACGATTTCAAGGTTCAGGCCCTCATAGTCGTGCGCCAGGCGATTGCGCATGAAATACATGGCGCTCCACGGAATTTCCTGATGCATAGCCTTGAATTCGTCAGGCAGGCGCCTTGCTTGCTCACCTAAATTGCAGAAATTCATCACGCAAGCATCTATCAGCATCTCGTCGCCCTGAAACTGCTCATAGCTGGCGTTTTCACAAAACCCTATGATTTTTCTTGTATACCTCAGCATATTGTTCAAGGCCTTCACAAGACTAGCTTCCATAAATCCGCACCCCCGTATTCTTGATTTCACGGTCAATCCGGGAATTCGCTATCACTTCGCGCACATCGAAGATGTCAAGCTCTTTTTGCAGCGCTTCAGAGACATCGAAGCCAAAGCCATAGAACGCCAGCCCCATCAGCCCGCTGTCCACCAGGATATCCACATCGCTGACAGGCCGGGCCTCGCCTTTGGCGTAGGAGCCGAAAAGCACTGCCTTGCGCACGCCGTAGCGCTGAAACACCGGCGTCAGTCTGCGCTTGATTTCTTCTATTTCATAGATATCCTCGGTGTTGCGGAAATCGTCCATTTCACTCCTCCATCAAACAATTCCCTCATTTGATTTCCTTGATGCGCGCCAGAATCGCCTTGTGGTAGGCGTTATAATTCGCCTCAAACTTCACGTCGAGCGCATGGCGGCTGTCCTCCCTGCGCTTTTTGACCGCTTTTTTGAAGTACCTGCAATCTCGTTTGGTTCCTTTCGCCGTCCGTTTGAGCGCCTTTCCATCCTTGAGCTGACTTGCCGCCCGGATCATCCTTGCGAGGTCTTGCTGCTCCTCCATGCGTACGGGATAGCGAAACCCCGTATACCGCGCCAAAAAAGCCTGCCGCGCGGGGCTGTCCCAGTTGGCGCCGATCAACGCGTCTATCGCGTAGGACTTCGCCTCGCTTATCTCCTCGTCCGGCAGCCGCAGCAGCAGCTCCGGCGGCAGTCGATCGATGATTTCATGCACAAGCTTCCGCTCCGAATCGCTTTTCGGGTCGGCTTTGACCAATTGGTAAAGCAGGTCGTCGCCCGAAAGCCCGGCGAAGCTGTCTTCGAAATTTGTTTCCCGCCGGGGCGGCAAACGCGAAATCCTTTCCAGCAGGGCGTCGACGACCTCCGGGTGCTTATCGTAGCTGAACTTGCGCGCCCACAGCTGCTTTGATTGCGTCAGCATCGGCAGGTCGTCCATGGTCATCACGTGGGGCGAGCCCGTCAGGGCCTTGTCCCAGTAGAGAATCCGCATATTGTTGGACGCGACGCGGTCAGAATTCACCCACCTTTTGCTCATGAAAATGCGCTCGCGGTATTTGCTGTGGCAGGCGAACATCGTCACAAAGATTTCGTCGGGGCACTGGGTGTGGCGATAGGGCTTCAGGTTTTCCTCATGGCTGTAAAATTCCAGCAGGTCGGTGACGAATTCGTGGGTGGCGGAAAACCACTGCTGGCCCTTAAAGTACTCCGGCAGCCTGCGCAGCCGGTTGACGCCGACCAGAGCCTGCGGCAGGAGCAACAGCCATTGCAATATGCCCAGCGGCCGGAGATAATGGTGCCCGACGATATGCTGCAGCGGGTAATAGTAGCGCATACGCAGGCGCTCGGCGTTGGGCGGCGGGACGCTGTAGTACCAAATGAACTCCTTGCCCGCGTTTTCCTCAAAGAAGCGCAGAATCTCGCTGTGCGGCTTGATGGGCAGATCGACCCCCGACAGCAGGTGGTAGTAGTCGTGACGGGCCGCGCTTGCCTCGCGCAGCAGCAGGAGCTCCGCCTCTATCATGCTGAAATCGCCCCAGACGATATTTACGCGCGCAGTGAAGGTAATTCTGGACCGTTTCACCATGCCTTCCAGCTCGGCTTTTACCCGCATGAACACCTCATCCTCCACCTTTTTGTCAATGTGGATGTAGATGTCGCAGCAGGGATCATCCAGGGTGGACACCAGGCGGGTGAGCAGGGGGAATTCGTTGTGGGCCATGATCATGTAGGCGTGGGTCATCGTCACTCCTCCACCAAATCCCCATGGTCATGCGCCCCGTGCGCCGGATCGGCGAACATCGCGGGGTCGTAGGCCACGTCATGGCGGTCATAGTAGTCCTTGATGGCGGCCTTCACGGCCTCTTCCGCCAGCACGGAGCAGTGCATCTTCACCGGCGGCAGGCCGTCCAGGGCCTCCACCACGGCCTTGTTGGTCAGCGCCAGGGCCTCGCCCACGGGCTTGCCCTTAATCAGCTCCGTGGCCATGGAGCTGGTGGCAATCGCCGAGGCGCAGCCAAAGGTTTTGAATTTGACATCGACGATGACGCCTTCTTCCACCTTGAGGTAGACCTTCATAATATCGCCGCAATGGGCGTTGCCCACCTCGCCCACGCCGTCGGGGTTCTCGAGCTCGCCGACGTTGCGCGGGTTGATGAAGTGGTCCATCACTTTTTCGCTATATCCCATAGCCATGGCTAGTTATCTCCTTTTTCCATCATAATCCTCTCCCACACCGGCGACATCCCCCTTAGATATTCCACCACCGGCGGGATCGCCGCCAAGGCGTGGTCCACCTCCGCCTGGGTGGTGTAGCGCGAAAGGCTCAGCCGCAGGGAGCCGTGGGCGATCTCGTGCGGGCGGCCCAGCGCCAGCAGCACGTGGCTGGGCTCCAGGGAGCCCGACGTGCACGCCGAGCCCGACGACGCCGCGATGCCTTTGGCGTCCAGCAGCAGCAGCAGGGATTCCCCCTCCAGGCCCTCGAAGCAGAAGCTCACGTTGCCCGGCAGGCGGCGGAGCCTGTCGCCGTTCAGATGCGCGCGGTCTATCTTCGCAAGGCCGCCGATCAGTTGATCCCGGTACCCCGCGACGCGCGCGCTCACCTCGGGCAGGTCCGATACGGCCTCCTCCAGGGCGGCCGCCATGCCCGCGATGGCGGGCAGGTTCTCCGTGCCGGCCCGGCGGCCCCGCTCCTGC
>WQTL01000343.1 GCA_009786275.1 Bacillota bacterium
AATGTGACCTTCGCATAAAGCATGGTCTTCTTTATGTTGTTGTCGGGCCCTCCATGGCCCCCATGAACTGATAGTGGATCGTTATATCCCTGTACTTCTGCTTGCCTTCTCCCTCCAACCGCTCCCCAACCTCGATATAGTCCACGAGCTCCAAGAGCATTTCCCGGTCGAGGGATTCCAGGGCAACGTACTTCTTGACGGCGGAGAGGAAGGATTCAACGTCGCGGTCATTCTGCACGCTTTCGGCCAGCCGACACTCGGTTTCCTCCAGGGCGGCGGCCTTCTCCTGCCGCTCCTGCTCGTAGCCCTGCATCAAGTTTTTGAACACGGCATTGGGCACGGAGCCAAGCACTTTGTCCTCATAGAGGCTTCGCGTGAGCCGTTCGAGGTCGTTCAGACGGACCTGCAGGGTCTTCTGTTGTGCGCGGTCAGCCTTCTGCCGGGCGGCTGAATCGTTGTCCTTCAGGGTCTTCAGTTCCTGCCGCAGGCCGTCCTCATCCTCCAGGATGCGCCCGGTGTAGCGCCGGATATCCTCCAGCACCAGTTCCTCCAGGGGCTGCTGGTAGATGATGTGGGCTGAGCAGGCACTCCTGCCGCTGCGGGCGTAGTTGCCGCAAAAATAACTGACGTAGGTGGATACTGTGCCGTCTTTTTTTGTGAGCGACTCCTGGTTGCATCGCATCATGAACCCGCAATCCATGCACCTGACGAGGCCGCTGAACAGGCTGGGCGCGCCCTTCTTCGTGCTGCGCGGCTTGACGTTTTTCTGGTCGAGCTGCACGCACAGGTTCCATATATCCATGTCGATGACCGGCTCATGGGTCCCCTCCACCTTGATCCATTCGTCCCTCGGCTTGTCGATGCACTTCTTGCTTTTGTACGACATCTTGCCGGTCTTGTTCTGCACCATGTGGCCGATATAGGCCTCGTTGCGGATAATCACGCGGATGGTCACGTCGTTCCAGAGGTGGTTGCTGTAGATGGGGTTCGGCCGGCCAATGCCCTGGTAGTAGTAGTCTTTCGGGTTCGGGAGGCCCTCCTCGTTCAGCAGCCCGGCGATTTTACGGAAGCCCAACCCTTTGCAGCGCAGCGCGAAAATTTTGCGGACAACCTCCGCGGCGGGCTCGTCAATGATCAGTCTATGCTTATCGTCGGCGTCTTTTTTGTAGCCGTAGGGCGCGTAGCAGCCCAGGAACATGCCATTCTTGGCGCAGGCCTGCTTCACCGCCTTGATCTTTTTGCTGGTATCGCGGCTGTGGAACTCGTTGAACAGATTTCTGAACGGGGCGATGTCGTTGTCGCTGTTGATCGAATCCACGCCGTCATTCAGGGCGATGAACCGGCAACCGATCATGGGGAACACGTAGTCTGTGAGCCTTCCGACTTCGATATAGTTCCTGCCCAGCCTGCTCATGTCCTTGACCAAAATCAGGTTGACGCGCCCGTCCTTGGCGTCCTCCAGCAGCCTTTGGATGCCCGGCCTTTCGAGATTGGTCCCGCTGTAACCGTCGTCGACATAGCAACCGACCTCGTCCCACCCCTGTTCCATGACGTATTTCCGCAGCATCAGCTTCTGGTATTCGATGCTCACGGATTCCCCGGCCCTTTCGTCGTCCTTTGAGAGACGGACGTAGATGCCGACGCTGTAGTTTTGCTGTTGCATGGCAGCTCCTTTCCTTGCGTGAGTGTCAGCTCACGCGATGTAGCCGCCCGCTTTCAGCAGTATTGCAAGGAGTATTATACCATACCCTGCTGCCGAAAGCTAGCGGTAGCGCCGGATTATTTTGCGGTCAGGGGCTTGGTAGCATGCTTGACGGCCAGCCGCTTTACGGTGCTGTTGATGTCCTTCAGCCCTTCAAAACTGCTGGTCAGCCGGTATGTTATCCCGCGGATGACCACGTCCCGGCGCACGGTTTGCGCATGGAGCGCCGTTTTATTGTCCTGCATTTGGTTTCACCTCCCTCGCTCAAAAATTTTTTTGTTTTTTGTATTGACAGATAAAAAATCCGTGCTATAATATGAAAAGTAATAAGCAGATTGAAATAGTTATTACACCTCCTACTGTATAGCCGCCGAAAAGGCCAAAAGCGGTACCTTGACAAAAAAATAATTTTCACAGGGAGCAGACCACCAGGATGACACAGCAAGAATTGGAGACTATCCTGCTCAAGCGACAGGCCCTACGGGACTGGAAAGAGCAGGCCAGCGCCGCCGAAATCGAAGAGTTCGAGCAGTGTAACACGGAATGGGTAAAAGAAAACAAGCTGGAGCGCCGGCGCGAGCAGTACTACCGTAACAAGCACCTGGATGACATGGACATCACCCTGCTGGACCGGGAGAACGACGGCTGCCAGCTGGACACCTCCAAGGCCCTGCGGATCGCCTCAGACCTGGACTACCTCGACCTGATCTTCACACGACGGCCCGAGGACCTCCACGAAGTAGTGACGGACGATGCCCTCAGCGCCGCCATCAAGAGATTGACCGCCTGCCAGAAGGAGGCGCTGTTCCTCCGAATGCAGCCGCACACGAAGACAAAGGACCTGGCCGGAGACCTGGGGAGTTCCCCGCGCAACATAAGAAAACACCTCGCCAAAGCGAGAGAAACTATACTCAAACAGATTGGAGAACCGCAATGAACATCAACGAAATTTTCAAGGACGCCTTCTGCACGTGGGTGCGGCATGAGTGCTACGAAGGCCATCAGCAGGACGACGATACCTGGTATTACTGTCCCGGCGGTGATGCCGATGCCACCGCATACAACCCGACGGAGCAGATCCGAATGATTTCGCTGGAGGTTTTGAATATCGGGCGAGAGTTCGAAGCATCGGGATCGGAGGAGGCGCTGGTCATCAACAGGACGCTGCGCTTCGTGCAGAAGTACGGCATGCTCGGCCTGATGGTGGACCTGCCGCTGAACGAAAACTTCTTGGAGACGGGGGAGGTTTTCTTCGCAACGAATGCTTTCGCCATCGCGAAGCACCTTGATACGGACCGATACATGAAGCTGTTTTTTCCCGAAGAGCCACCGGAAGCCGTGCCGTCCATCGCGGAGTTTACGCATCGGCCGCCTGTCTACGGGTATGTATTTTCCACCTTTTACATGGAACAGCTCGTCTGGTTTGAAACCTATTGCCTGGAAAAGTACCGCCTGCTGCGCGCCTGCGATGAGTACCGCCAGACCAAAGACTACGCCAAGCTTCAGCAGCTGCGGCAGGTCATTACGCAGGGTGCCGACCATAAAATCCGTTACAACATCGACACCACGGACAGCCCGAAGATTCGCTGGGAGTTCGCCTCCCTGAAGGCCATGATCGATCTTTACATCGTGGGTAGCATCACCGACGCAGCCGCGCCCATACGCGAGTGCAAGCACTGTGGGAAGGTATTTTATGCGGAGAACGCGAGGCTGGAGTTTTGCTCCCCGCAGTGCAGAAACAAGTATAACGTGTATAAGTTCCGGCGCAAGGGGGAAGCGGAGGAGGACGGCGAGGAATAGAAGAAGGCGGCTGCCGGTGCGGGCAGCCGCCTTGGTTATTAGAATTATCTTACCACATCCAGATAAAGCCGAAGCCGATGAAGAATAGAACGTAGTGCCACCATGCGCCGTACCACTTGGCGTTGGTACCAAAGATACCTTTCGTAGACGTTGCCAGAAGATTCTTGTCATACGTACCATCTCCGTTCGAATCAACCAGCATTTCAATTTTCCCAGGAGTACCGCTGCCATCGTCTTTGATAACCGCCGACCCATAGGTGTTATTGATGTCATGAGAGCTAGCATATGTCGTTTCGCTGAACACTGTCAAGGTAGCATTCCCGCTCTGGCCATCTACCAAGGCTCCACCGCTATGAAATAGAAGAGTTGCGTCACCATCAGTTCGACCTTCAATTTTTATCATATCCATTACCGTTGTATTGATCCCAAGGCTGGCTGTGAAATCGAACGAACCTTTGCCGGTAATCTCAATGCCTTTGCCTTTGGTGATAGCAATCTCGTCTGCTTGATCAGAATAGCCGGAGGCATAGATATCTTTGCTGATAACGGAAGCATCCACACCAGAATCGCTGGAGGTAAATGTGAAGGAATTGCTTTCAGGAACCACCAGAGAGATCGTTGCAGCCGTTGCTTGTCCGTCAACGGTTGCGTTCGGAAGAAGATACTCCGAAATCACCTGCATATCGCCCGTATATGTTCCAGTTGCACTGTTATAACGTAGAGTCTTTCCTTCGCTGTTCGTGATGGAAACGACGCTGCTTGCCGGAAAGCTCAATGTTGCACCCTGCACCGCAGGCGCGGCGCTTGGAGCGGTCAATACGAAATCATTGTTCGGTCCGTCGATGTCAATTCTATCATAGTTGTCAAAGTCAGTTTGGGCGTAAATCAGGAAGGCGTCTTCCGACAGCTCTGTTATCACACTGCTATAGTTGCTACTGACTGTGACAATAAAATCTCGGGTAGGATAACGGTTGTCATAGCAGATCAGCCTATGGCTCCCGTTGGCGTTCTGCGAATAGCCATTTACCACGATCGCGTGTCCGGATGTCCCCCCGTTTGCGTTATACCAATAATAACACAGAAGCATTGGAAGATTGCCTTCCTTCGCGGCATCGACCATTTGCTTCACCCCTGAAGCCCACTGTGTCGAACCATTGTTTTTATTATATCCCGTTCCGACCCAGAGTTTCGAGAGCTCCCAGGAGTTCTGATAATAATTGATTGCACTGCGTGCGGCGGCATTGAGGTACGGCGCACTCACGTCACGCAAATTCACTTTGTTCGTGCCATAGTTTTTCTTGATGTCTACCTTGCCCTGCTTATCCAGAATTGAGGTAACGGCCATCCCATAGCAGGAGCCGCCCCAATTTTTGTTTCGATCATCTTGCATAGCATTGACTACGCTCTGTGCAGCACCAGGATAAAGCTTCCAGGCGTAGTCAGCAAGCTTATTGAAATCGCTGTCGGTCATCACTTTCTTGCAGCCATCTTCTGTAGCGCTATGCCCGAAGAAGTCGCGATGGCTGTTTACGAACCCATATCGTTCATTGGTCGAAAGCGGACCCGCCGAAGGCTTGTTTGAGTCCGGCGCATTCCACTGCGCATAAATCGTTTGATTGCCCATCATGGCTGTGGCGCTTGTCACCTGTGTGCCGCCAGTTGCCGCCGTAAACCAACCTTTGAAAGAATAACCTGGTGTGGGGTGCGACGGCGTAGGCAGCGCACCCATAGCCGGATTTGTCCATTGGGCGTAAATCGTTTCAGTTTGCTCAGGGGTGTAGCTTTCTCCCGCGTTCGCGCGTTTCATGCCGCCGCTTGCAGCTGTAAACCAGCCATTGCATGTGCATGAAACAATTTTAGTGTTAGATGGTAACGCGTAGCCGCCGTTTACGCTGTAGGTGAGCGTATAGCTCTTTGTGGGTGTGGGCGTGGTCACGGCGCTCCCTACATTCACTGTTGCGTTTGCAGGAGATACACTGCCGCCGTTGGCATTATAGGTGATGGTGTATGTTGTGGTGGGTATTGCCGTCCACACCGCGTAGAGCGGCACCGTCGCACCGTTTGTGGATGTCAGATTTATTACGCTTTGCCCATCCGAATAAACCACCGGGCCCGTGGCGCTGGTTGCCCAGCCAGCGAAGGTGTAGCCCGTTTTGGAAAAGCCGTTGCTGGTCAAGTTTTTTGCTACGCCGTAAGTGTGGGAAGAACTTGCCGTTGTCCCCGTGCCGCCGTTGGCATTGTAGGAGACCGTGTAGGTTGTTGCGGCGGGAACATTCCATTGCGCATAAATAGTCTGGTTGCCTGTCATAACCGTGCTGCTTGTTACCTGTGTGCCGCCGCTGGCTGCCGTA
>WQTL01000344.1 GCA_009786275.1 Bacillota bacterium
ATCTCCTCCAGGCGCTCCGGGCCGATGCCGAGCTCCGTGAGGGTGCCGGGCAGCCCCAGCCGTTTGAAGAATTGACGCAGGCGCGCGATGGCTTCGGCGATGTTCGCCTGCGCGTCGCGCCCGCCGGCGACGCCCATCACGTTGCGGGCGAACTGCTCGAACAGGGGCACGTTCAGCCGCCAAACATACTCCATCCAGTACGGGGTGAGCACCGCCAGGCCCGCGCCGTGGGCCACGTCATACACCGCGCTGAGCTCGTGCTCCAGGCCGTGGCAGCCCCAGCACTCCTGGCGGCCGCGGCCCAGCAGGCCGTTGTGGGCCAGGGTACCCGCGAAGCCGATCTCGCTCCAGGCGTCGAAGTTTTCCGGGTCAGCCAATACAAGCGGGGCGTTTTTCATCACGGCGCGCAGCACGCCCTCGCACAGCTCGTCGGTGACGTCCGTATGGGCTGTGTGCGTAAAATAGCGCTCGAAGATATGGCTTATGATGTCCGCCACGCCGTTGGCGATCTGGTCCTTCGGCAGGGTGGCAAACAGCGCGGGGTTGACGACGCTCAGGATGGGCCGCAGCGCCTCGTCGTGGTAGCCGATCTTCAGCTGCTCGGCCTCGTTGTTGATCACCGAGACGTCGCTGGATTCGCTGCCCGCGGCGGGGATGGTGAGGATGGTGGCCACGGGCAGGGCCCCGGGGGCGGGCGTCTTTTCCCGGTACAGCCGCCACACGTCGCCCTCGCAGCGCACCCCCAGGGCGATGGCCTTCGCGGAATCGATGGCGCTGCCGCCGCCCACGGCCAGCACAAGCTCCGCGCCCTCGCGGCGGCACAGTTCAATGCCCTCGTACACCAGGCTGACGCGCGGGTTGGGCACCACGCCGCCGAGTTCAACGAAATCGATGCCCGCCCCGCGCAGCGAGGCGATGATTTCGTCGTATACTCCGCTGCGCTTGATACTCCCGCCGCCGTAGTGCAGCAGGAGTTTCCGCAGGCCGGGCAGCTCCTGTTTAAGGTACGCGCCGATGTTTTTATGCTCGTCGCGGCCGAAAATAAGCTTGGTGGAAAGCCGGAAGGTGAAATTCTCCATGAACGATGCTCCTTTGGGAGGTTTTTTTCTATTATAACACGATCCGGCGCATCTTGCAAGCGCGCAAAAAGTATGATATGATATTTCTATCAATACAAGGAGTACATGCCATGTCATTCAAAGTTGCCTTCATCGGTGCGGGAAGCGTCGGCTTCACCCGCAGGCTGCTCAGCGACCTGATGGCCGTGCCGGAATTCCGGGGGATCGAGGTGTCCTTCATGGACATCAACCCGCACAACCTGGATATGGTCACGCGGCTATGCCAGCGGGACCTGGACGAAAACGGCGTGCCCATCCAAATCCACGCCACGCTCGACAGGCGCGAGGCCTTCGCGGGCGCGCGCTACATCATCTGCTGCTTCCGCATCGGCATGCTGGAGGCCTTCGAGCTGGACGTGGACATCCCGCTGAAATACGGCATCGACCAGTGCGTGGGCGATACCCTGTGCGCCGGCGGGATCATGTACGGGCAGCGCGGCATCGCCGAGCTCCTGGACGTGTGCAAAGATATCCGGGAAGTGGCCGAACCGGGTGCGATGATGCTCAACTACGCCAACCCCAACGCCATGATGACCTGGGCCGCCAACAAATACGGCAAAGTAAAGACCATCGGCCTGTGCCACGGCGTGCAGGGGGGCCACGGGCAAATCGCCAAGGCGCTGGGGCTCAAACAGGACGAGGTCGACATCATCTGCGCGGGCCTGAACCACCAGACCTGGTACGTATCCGTCAAGCACAATGGCGAGGACCTGCTGCCGAAAATCCTCCCGGCCTACGAGGCCGACGAGCAGCTTTCCCACGCTGAAAAGGTCCGCATCGACGTGCTGCGCAATTTCGGGTATTACTCCACGGAATCCAACGGCCATCTGTCGGAATACCTGGCCTGGTACCGCAAGCGCCCGGAGGCCCTGCGGGACTGGATCGACCCGCAATGCGGCTGGAGCAACGGCGAGACCGGCGGCTACCTGCGCGTGTGCCGCGAGGGGCGCAACTGGTTCGAGCACGATTTCCCCAACTGGATGCAGGCGCCCGCACAGAAATACGCCCGGGAAAACCGCAGCCGGGAGCACGGCTCCTACATCGTAGAGGGGCTTGAGACCGGGCGGCGGTACCGGGGCCACTTCAACGTGATGAACGACGGCTGCGTCACCAACCTGCCCGCCGAGTGCGTGGTGGAGGTGCCCGGCTATGTCGACGGCAACGGCGTGAGCATCCCCGTCGTGGGCGAGCTGCCCCTGGGCTGCGCCGCCGTGTGCTCCCAGAGCGCGTGGGTGCAGCGCCTGGCCGTGGAGGCCGCCGTGGCCGGGGACGTCCGGCTGCTGCGCCAGGCCATGCTGATGGACCCGCTGACCGGGGCGGTGTGCACCCCGCCGGAGATTCACCGGCTGGTGGACGAGATGCTCGTCGCGCAGGCGCGGTGGCTGCCCCAGTACGCCGCCGAGGTCGAGCGGGCGAAGCTGCGCCTGGAAGATTCGCGTGTCCCTTACCGGCCGACGGCGGGCGTGCGCCTGAAAACGAAAAGCGTGGAGGAGATGCGGGCCGACAGGGCCAAGGCCGCCCAAAACGCCGCCGCCGCGGACAAAGCCGGGTAGAAATTCCCATAAAAAGCCGCAAAGCCTTGCCTGGCTTTGCGGCTTTGGTTTTGTTTCGTGCCTTACAGCAACTCCCCGTATTTCCTGACGAAAATCTTCTTGAACACCGTCACCAGCGCCATATACACGAACACCGTCAGCGCCAGCCAGGGGAAGAACGACGCGGGCAGGGCGGCCAGGCCGATGGAATGGCCGAAGCCCGTGAAGGGGATCGCGGTGAGCAGCGCGATGCCCGCGAAGGTGACGAACGTCAGCGGCGCGGAGGCGCGGCTGTGGATGAACGGGAGCCTGGGCGTGCGCAGCATGTGGATGACCAGGGTCTGCGACCACATGGATTCCACGAACCACCCGGCGTGGAAGACGGCCATGAACTGCGCCTTCAGGAGGGGGTCGGCCATCTGGCCCCAAGGGCCGCCGCACACGGCAGGGCAGACGACGAAGAACAGCAGCAGGTAGGTCGCGATGTCGAACACGGAGCTCGTCGGGCCGATCCAGAGCATGAATTTACTGATCAGGGAGGAATCCCACCTGCGCGGCACGCGCAGGAATTCCTTGTCCACGTTGTCCCAGGGGATGGCCGTGCAGGACAGGTCGTAAATCAAATTGAGGATGATGATGTGGATGGGCAGCATGGGGATGAAGGGCAGGAAGGCGCTGGCCGCCAGCACCGAAAGCATGTTGCCGAAGTTGGAGCTGGCCGTCATCTTGATATACTTGATCATGTTGGCGTAGGTCTTGCGGCCCTCCACAAGGCCCTGCTCCAGCACCGTCAAATCTTTTTCCAGCAGGATGACGTCGGCGGATTCCTTGGCGATATCCACGGCGGTGTCCACCGAAATGCCCACGTCGGAGGCCTTCATGCCCGCCGCGTCGTTGATGCCGTCGCCCATATAGCCCACGCTGTGCCCGTTTTCGCGCAGGGCGGTGATCACCCGCGCCTTCTGCTGCGGAGAGAGCTTGGCGAACACGCTGACCTCCTCGGCGGCCTCGCCCAGCCGCGCGTCCGTCATGGCGTCCACGTCGCTGCCCAGCAGGATGTGGTCCACCGGCAGGCCCACCTGACGGCACACGCAGCGCGTGACCTTGTCGTTGTCCCCGGTGAGGACCTTCACGCTCACGCCGTGCTCATTCAAAGCCTTGATGGCCCCGGCGGTGGATTCCTTGGGCGGATCCAAAAAGGCCAGGTAGCCCATGAGCACCATGTCCGCCTCGTCCGCGGCCGAAAACGCGCCCACGGGAGAGGGGTTGGTCTTCTGCGCCACGGCGATCACGCGCATGCCGTCCTCGTTCAGGTCGTCCACCTTCTTGAGGATGTACGAGCGTATCTCGTCGGTGAGCGGCAGCACCTCGCCCTCGTATTCGGCGTAGCTGCATACGCTCAGCATTTCCTCCACCGCGCCCTTGGTGATCATCTGGGTCTTGCCGTTTTTCACCACCACGCTCATGCGGCGGCGCTCGAAATCGAAGGGGATCTCGTCCACCTTCGTGAACTTCTCGGTCAGCCCGCGCAGCTCGCCGTTGCCGTCCAGCTCGTCCTGCGTGCGCTCGATGATGGCGAAGTCCATCAGGTTTTTCAGGCCCGTCTGGTAATAGCTGTTGAGGAAGGCGTGGCGCAGCACCCGCGGCTCCTCCTCCCCGTGGATGTTCAGGTGGTACTCCAGCACGACCTTGTCCTGGGTGAGGGTCCCGGTCTTGTCTGTGCAGAGGATGTCCATGCCGCCGAGGTTCTGGATGGAGTTGAGGTTCTTGATGATGGTCTTCTTGCGGGACATCGCCACCGCGCCCTTGGCAAGGCAGGTGGTCACGATCATCGGGAGCATCTCCGGGGTCAGCCCCACGGCGATGGACAGCGCGAACAGGGTGGCCTCCATCCAGTCGCCGTTGGTGAAGCCGTTGACGAACAGCACGATGGGCACCATGATCAGCATGAAGCGGATGAGCAGCCAGGAGACCTTGTTGATGCCGATCTCGAAGCTGGTCTTCGGGGGCTTGCCGCTGACGCTTTTCGCAATTTCGCCGAAGAAGGTGTCGTTGCCCACGGCGACGGTTACGCCCACCGCGCTGCCGCTGATGACGTTGGAGCCCATGAACGCCAGGTTCGGGCTTTCGGTCAGGGCGCCCTTGTAGCCCCGCAGCGCGCCGGGGGTCTTTTCTACGGACACGCTTTCGCCCGTCAGTGCCGACTGGCTGACGAACAGGTCCTTCGCCTGGAGGATGCGCATGTCCGCGGGGATCATGTCCCCCGCCGCCAGGTGCACGATATCGCCCACCACCACGTCCTCCAGGGGGATCTCCCGGTTCCCGGCCTCCTGCCGCCGGACGTTGATGGTGGTGCTGATCATCTTCAGCAGGTTTTCGGCGGCGTGGCCGCTGCGGGTCTCCTGCGAAAAACGCAGGATGCCCGAGAACAGCACCAGCGCCGTGATGATAATGACGGCCATGGGGTTGGCCTCCCCCGCTGGGACGAACACGATGTCCGTGAACACCGACACGATGGCCAGCGCCACCAGGATTGCCGTGAAGGGGTTGGCGAAAGCCGCCGCCAGGCGCTTGAACCACGGGACCTTCTTCCCGCGGGTGATGCTGTTGTCCCCGTATAGGTCGCGGGATTCCTCCGTCTGGTCCTCGTCCAGGCCCTCCGGCGCCCCGCCGAGCAGCAGCAGCAGCGCCTCCATATCGGCCTGCACCGCGAACTTGAGCCTGCGGCGGACTTCCTCCCGGCGCACCTTTTCGGCAAGCGCCTTCTTGGTTTCGATTTTGCTGTGGATTGTTTTCCGCATTGGCCTGTACCTCCATTCATATTCGTGGTTTTGCTTGGAAGTACAACCCAACCCGGCGCGTTATGCACGCAGGGCGGCGGAAGGGAACCGCGGTTCCGCTTCCGGCACGCTGCTTCGCGGCCCGCCGGGTTCAGGGTTGCATAAACTCCCGGGTTCCATTCCGTTTCCACCTCGCTTTTTGTCTTGATTATAAAAGAATATGGGCATTTACTTGACTGACCCACCTACAACTTCTTGTGTCCAAGCAATTCGTCTTGGGTTGTAGGCGGGATATGCATAGCGGATTCGATCAGACGGTAAAACAGCAAGCCGCGCTGGGCGGATTTTCTGCGGTTGAAGCGAAAAACGTATTCATCCAGGTAAGCCTGTAAATGCATTTCCTGCACCGCACCCTGATGAGTG
>WQTL01000345.1 GCA_009786275.1 Bacillota bacterium
CACCTGGGGATTGTGCTTGCATATTCCGCGGCGATCTACGTGCTTGCGGTGTTGGCCTTCAGGGGGAAGATGCGGGGCAAGTAAACCCCGCAACCAAGGTCGAGCGTCCGCGCGCCGTTTGTGCTACACTTGTCGTGGAGGTGTCCCCATGGAACAAGACGATAATATCGCCGCCGTGCGCCGTATGCAGGAAAGGGCAAGCATGAAACGGCTGTTTGAATTTCTCTCCGGCCTGCCCGCGACGCTGGTGGGCGGTGTGTTCCTCGCCGCCAGCCTGGCGCTCATGCTGCTGAAAATCGAAGTCCCGGCGTACCTGAACCCGGCGTGGGCGGCGGTGCTCATCTGCGGCTACCCGTTGCTGTATCTGGCAGTGCGGCGCATTTTCGTCAACAAGGGCATGAGCAAAATATCCTCGGCCCTGCTGATTTCCATGGCGGCGCACGCGGATGCGCCCTCCTTTGAGCCTGAGTTCGGGTATTCCAGCGCAAACTTCCCGGACATGGCCGAAGGCACGGATATTCGCAGCGCGGGCAATGGCGTACTGGAGGCCCGCGCCCCCGACGGCAGCGCCAGCATGATGTACAACAGCGCGTGCTACGAGGAACCCGGCGCGGCCCATGAGACCGTATCCGCTTCCGATGGATCGCAGTGGTACTCCATGGCGGCCCACGCGGAACCCCCACAGCCGTTGCCCGATGGCGGTTCCGGCTACGACGCGCCCCGCAACGAGGCCGCCACGGCCTACAACAACGCGCAATTCCAGAGCTTCATGCCGGCCTACGAGCAGCAGATCACGCAGGTCAACGCGGATCGCGCGCAGGATGGTGTCATGGAAGTGCGCCACGCGGACGGTTCCGGCACCACCTTCTACGACCAGGCACAGTACCAAGCCCCGCGCGGCGAGCATCAACTCTACGAGGACGCCAAGGGCGGGCAGTGGTACGCCATCCCCGGCAAGTCCGCAGTAGAGCGCGTGCCGGTTTACGAGGACGGCAAGCCCGCCTACGACGGCGACAAGCTGCGCACGGTGCAGCAGGAGACCATCCGCTACAAGGCTGTGCCCCAGCGCCACGCCGAACCGTCCAGGCGCAGCCAGCATGAGCGAACACCACCCAGGCGCAAGCAATAATTTCTGAAAGCGCTTGACTTTCCGTATACAATCAAGTATAATACATATGATAATCGCAGTGGTTCACGGCATTATTCATATGAATAACAGGGAGGTCTAGCTGTTGAAACGGAATTTGCTTGGCGATCTCAAGAAGTGGAAGGATAGCCCGGCACACAAGCCGCTGCTGGTCAAGGGCGTGCGGCAGTGCGGCAAAACATGGCTGCTGCAGGAGTTCGGGCGGGAATGCTACGGCGACGTCGCGTATTTCAATTTCGAGGGTAACGTGGCCCTCAGCGCCCGCTTTGAGGGCGACCTTGACGTGCGCCGCATTATCTCGGAGTTGGGCATCCTCCGCCAGAAGTCCATCGTGCCGGGCGAAACCCTTATTATCCTCGATGAAATCCAGTTCTGCAACCAGGCGCTGACCTCGCTGAAATACTTCTGCGAGAACGCGCCGGAATACCACGTGGTCTGCGCCGGTTCGTTGCTTCCACCCCACGAAATCTGCGGATTTCGCGGGGATCCCGGGCTGGGGGTCGCGCTGTCCAAGCCGCTGAGTTTCCCCGTGGGCAAGGTGGATTTCCTCACCCTGCGGCCCATGTCCTTCGAGGAGTTCCTGCTGGCCAACGGGGAGGAGCTGCTCTGCGAGCACCTGCGGGCCCTGCCGCCCTATGAGAAAGTCTCGGAGCTGTTCACGGAGCGCTTGGAAACACTCCTGAAGACCTACTACATCGTCGGCGGAATGCCCGAAGCCGTGCAGACCTGGCTGGATACCCACGACGTGCAGGCTTTGGAGAAGGTGCAACAGGCCATCCTGGACAGCTACGAGCTGGACTTCGCCAAGCACGCGCCGCCCAAGGATTTCCCCAAGCTGGCGGCCATCTGGCGGTCCATCCCCCTGCAGTTGGCTAAGGAGAGCAGCAAGTTCATCTTCAGCCAGGTGAAACAGGGCTGGCGCGCCAAGGATTTGGAAGATGCCTTGGAGTGGCTGCTGGGCGCGGGTTTGGTTCATAAAGTGACCAAAATCGAAAAGCCCTTCATGCCCCTTTCGTCTTACGAAGACCAGACGTTTTTCAAGCTGTACCTGTCCGATGTGGGCCTGCTGCGCAAGATGGCGGGCCTGCCGGCGGCGGCAATCCTGGAGAAGAGCGAACCCTTCCGGAAGTTCAAGGGCTCTCTGACGGAGAATTACGTGCTGTGCGAATTGCTGCACGGCATGGAACGGACGCCCTTCTTCTGGCGCTCCGGCAATATAGCGGAAGTGGACTTCGTTTTTCAACACGGCATGGACATCGTGCCGGTGGAGGTGAAGTCGGAGCGCAACGACAAGGCAAAATCCCTGTCGGAGTACCGCAAGAAATTTGCCCCTCGCGTGGCTGTGAAAACCACGATGCAAAATGTGGGCGGCGGCGATGTGCGCAAGGTGCCGCTTTACCTGCTGTGGCAGCTGGAGAAATATCTGACGTAAACGCAAACAGATATAAAGGAGCCGCTTCCCCTCCCCGGGGAGGCGGCTTTGCCTATGAAGGAGGTGAAATTATGGCTGAACCAGACAAGCAATATACCGGCGACGGCAGCGACAATTTAGCCCAAGGGGCAAGAAACATAGGCCAGGCCGCAAAGCAATTTGGCCAGCAAGCAGCGCAACAAGCGGCGGCAGCCACTGCGGAGGCCACATCTTCCGCTACTTCGGCGGCAGGTTCTGAGCATGTTGTTCGTGGAGCAGCTGACCGCAATAGAAATCGCCGAACGGTTGAATTGCCCCGTCAATTATGTCTACAAGGAAAAGCACCGTGCACTGCAAAAAATCCGGGTTACGATGGAGGGCGACGGCCATGACAAATGATGTGTTCACTGGCAAACCCTGATTTGCGTGAAGTGAAAGCGCCGGCAGACAACCTCGACCTGGAAGGCTTCATCGCCAGACTGAAATCCGCATCGCCGGACAAGCTAGCAGTATTGGCTGAACTGCTGCGGGCGTAAAACGAAAAAATCCGGCTTATTAGCAGGATACGCCATTTTATTAGCAGAGCCCGTTTTTCGGTTCGAATCCTATTAGCAGATATTCACGGATTATGCAACGAGCATTCGCTGGAGACACAACTTCCAAAGTCCCTGCAAGGCAAAGGGAAAGTGCCGCAAACCATTGATTTACGGCACTTTCTTCCTGGCACGCCTGGCGCGATTCGAACGCGCGGCCTTCCGCTTAGGAGGCGGACGCTCTATCCTGCTGAGCTACAGGCGCGTTTGTGTCATTTCAGCAATTTCTCAAATTCATAGCGGTAGACCTCGAACCCGAGCTTCCCGTGCATGGCGATGGACGCCGCGTTCTCCCGCCCCGTACCGGAGCGCAGCAGGTTCGCGCCCGCTGCCCGGGCCTTTTCCTCAGCATACGCGAATAACTGCGTAGCCACACCCTGCTTTCTGAACGCCTCCTCCACGTAGAGATCCTGCAATTCCAGGCAATGCAGCCCTGCCTCGGCATCCTCCCAGAAGCTGCATAAAAAGTATGCCGCGGTCCTGTCATCGCCGTCCTCGATGATCTCCGCGATGCCGCGGGGGTCGTTCGCGCTTTCTTGCAGGTGCCGCCAAAACCCCTCCATCTGTTCCGGCATGGCGAACCAGTTTCGCCGGTATTCCTCATAGGAAATCGCCCGTGCCCATGCGCTGTCGCAGGCATAATTGGTCCTGCAATGGCATTCGAGTATATACGCTTTGTCGCGCTCAAAATCAATGGCCCGGTGAACAAGCTCAAGCATAAACTTCTACAACCTTTCGGTCACAATCCCCTAGGCTCCCTCCCGTGGAGGGAGCTCCGCCCGCAGGCGGTGAGGAAGGCATCGCGGAGCGACGTACCTCGTCCCTAAAACTCCTCCCGCCTGGTTTTCACCAGTTCCGCCGCCGTGTCGAACACCGTGGCGCCCAGCCTGCGCAAATCCGGGTTGTCCTCCTGGCCGCACATGCGCGCGAAGGCACCGCCCACGGTCTCCGCCTGGGGGTCGCTGCGCATGGGGGCCGCCAGCAGGTACTGCGTGAAGGCGCGGCCGTCGGAGATGGTGTCCCAGAAGGCTTTCTCGCGGTTGATGAGGTAATTGTTCATGGCGGTCACGGCGGCTTCGGCCAGCAGCTCGGGCAGCTGGGAGAGCAGCGCGTGCTGGCCGGAAAACACCATCAGCACGTGCAGCTGCTGCTCGCGCGCGGGCGTGAGCGTGAAGCCGAAGCTCTGCGAAATCCCCTGCAGCTCCGGGCTCTGCGCCGCCAGGGCGGCAAGCTCCCGCCCCAGGCGCTTGGCGGCGTCCAGGTTCCCGCTTTCGCGCAGGGCCTCGGTCTGCGCCGCAAGGCTGTCCAACTCCCCGGCGTGGTGGGCCGCGGCGGCTTCCGCGGCAAAGATTTTGATATCCTCGTTGTCCATCATATGCCCTCCAAAAAGCCGAGAACCTTAAGTTCCCCTAACTGAAAGCCACCTGCTGCCGCCTGGCGCGGTGCATGCGGGATTTATAGGTCAGCAGGGAATTCACCTGGGCGTCGTTCACCTGCTCCTGCCCCACGGTGACGCAGCCCATGCCGTACATCCCCCGGAAATCGCTGCCGCCGGTCACGAGCATGTTCTCCGCCTTCGCCAATGCGAGCAGCTGCTTCTGTTCCTCGCGTGAATTGGCGCTGTGGAACACCTCCACCCCGTCCAGGCCCGCCGGTATGAGCTCCTCCAGCAGGGACATCGCGCCGTTTTCGGCCGGGTGGGCCAGCACGGCGATGCCGCCGGACTGGTGGATGGCCTCCAGGACCTCGAAGGGGGAGGGGAAACTCGCCTTGCGCAGGATGTTGCGCGGGCTTTCCGGCGTGAACAGCTCGCGGTATATCTCGCCGTGGATCCGGTCGGTCAGGCCGCTCTCCATCAGCGCGCGCATCATGTGCTGGGGATAGACGCAGGTAGCGCCCCGGGCGCACTCGTGCACAAGCTCCGGCCCCACGGGGAAGCGCTGCACGAATTTCAGCAGCATATACTGCGCCGCCTTTTTGCGCGAAGCCAGGTTGGCGTGGCAAAGGCCCTCCAGGCGGTCGGGGCTGTCGCTGAGGTAGCACAGCATGTGCGCCTCCCGGCCGGACTGCGGGTCGGTGCAGGAGATCTCCACCCCGGGGATGACCGACACGCCGTGCCTCTCCCCGATCACGCGCCCGCGGATGGTGCCCGCCTGGCAGTCCTGGTCCGTAATCGCGATGGTGGAGATGCCGCGCTTTTTCGCCAGCAGGATCAGGTCGTCGATCCCCATGGAGCCCAAAGAAAGCCTGGTATGGCAATGCAAGTCCCCGGCCAAGCAAAATCCCCCTTTATAGCTGACACTCAATCCCCCATACTACCCTTAATGACCATTATAGAGCATCCCGGCGAAAAAAGCAAGGGGTTTTGCCATAACAATTTAATAAAGATTTAAAGGTTGCAGAACCTCTCCTCATAAATCGCCGAGGCCGCGCCGAAGTCCGCCGCCTCGAACCAGTCGCCGATATAGTCCGCGCGGACATTGTAGTGCTTGAGGTAGTACGCGTGCTCCCACACGTCGATATTCAGCAGCGGGACGAGCTCGCGGGGCAGGGGGGTATCCTGGTTTGCCGTGGTGATGACGCACAGCCGCCCCGCGCGGTTGGCCACCAGCCACGCGTAGCCCGAGCCGAACACCCCCGCCGCCTTCTCCTTGAACTGTTCCCGGAAATTCTCCACGCCCCCGAAGGAGCACTCCACCAGCCTGGCGAGCGCGCC
>WQTL01000346.1 GCA_009786275.1 Bacillota bacterium
GAAGCCGTCGTAGTCGGCGTCGGTGCAGATGATGACCTTGCTCCAGTTGAGGTTGTCCAGGTCGAAGGAATGCAGCTCCTTGGCCCACTTGCCCGTGACCTCCACCCCGCAGCCCAGCACCTTGATGAGATCCGTGATGATCTCGTTCTTGAAGATTTTGCTGTAGTCGCTCTTCAGGCAGTTGAGGATCTTGCCCCGCACGGGCATGATGGCCTGGAATTCGGAGTTGCGGGCCTGCTTGCAGGAGCCCATGGCGCTGTCGCCCTCCACGATGTAGATCTCCCGCAGCTCCGGGTCGCGCGAGCGGCAGTCCACGAACTTCTGCACGCGGTTGGTCAGGGCGTTGCCCGATTGCAGGGTCTTTTTGATGCTCACGCGGGTCTGCTCGGCTTTTACCCTGCTGCGCAGATTAATTAACACCTGCTCGGCTATCTTTTCGGCGTCGGCGGGGTTTTCGAGGAAATAGACCTCCAGCTGGTGGCGGAAGAACTCCGCCATGGCCTCCTGGATGAACTTGTTGTTGATGGCCTTCTTGGTCTGGTTCTCGTAGGAGGCCTGGGTGGAAAAGCTCGAGACCACGAACAGCATGCAATCCGCGATGTCCTGGAATTTGACCTTCGGGTCGGTCTTGTTGTATTTGCCCGCGGATTTCAGGTAGGCGTCGAAATGCCCCACAAAGGCGCTCTGGGTGGCCTTTTCCGGCGAGCCGCCGTATTCCAGCCAGCTGGAGTTGTGATAGTACTCCTTCAGCGCGCTGCTTTTCGAGAACGCCAGCACGGCGGTGATTTTCACCTTGTAGTCCGCTTTGTCCTCCCTGTCTCGGCCCACGCGCTCCGCCTGCCAGAACTGCGGGTTGGTGAACAGATCCCCGCCGCTGATCTCCTGTATGTAGTCCACGATGCCGTTTTCGTAGAAATATTCGAACTCCTCGAATTTGCCGGGCGCGGTCTCGTCGCGCAGCAGAAAGCGCACGCCCTTGTTCACCACGGACTGCCGCCGCATGACCTCCTTGAAATAATCCAGAGGCACGGCGATGTCGGTGAAGACCTCCAAATCCGGCTTCCAGCGGAAGCGCGAGCCGGTGTCGCGCCGCTTATAGGGCTCCTTGAGCATGTTGCCCACGATGTCGCCCTTCTCAAAATGCAGGGTGTAGCGGAAGCCGCCGTACTTGATCTCGGCGTCCATCCACTCGCTGCTCTGCTGCGTGGCGGTGAGCCCCAGGCCGTTGAGCCCCAGGGAGTAGGTGTAGCTGCCGCCCTCGTTGGTGTCGTATTTCCCCCCGGCGTAGAGCTCGCAGAAGGCCAGCTCCCAGTTCCAGCGGCCCTCGCGCTCGTTCCAGTCCACGGGGCAGCCGCGCCCGAAATCCTGCACCTCGATGCTTTTGTCAAGAAATCTTGTGACGAGCACCTTATCGCCGTAGCCCTCGCGGGCCTCGTCAATCGCGTTGGAGATGATCTCGAACACGGCGTGCTGGCAGCCCTCCAGGCCGTCGGAGCCGAATATGACAGCGGGGCGCTTACGCACCCTGTCGGCCCCTTTGAGCTGGGTCAGGCTTTCGTTTGTGTAGGCCTTGGTTTTTGGCATTTAAGTCTCCTGCAACAAGATAAAATCGCCTGGGGTGACAGCTATTTTTCCAGCACGGGCCTTTCCAGCACGGGCCAGGTGAAGTAGAAAATGATCGCGCACACGCCGCTCACCAGGGAGGGCAGGGTTCCGGTCCACAGGTTGTCGGGCAGCTCGATGCCCCCGGCGGCCAGGCTGCCCACCAGGGTGGTGATGAGGACGGACAGCAGGCTGAAGCCCAGCGAAATGATGGACACCAGCCCGGCGACCTTCTCCATGCTTTTTTTCCTGCCCGCGCCGATCAGCAGCCAGAAAAACGGGTTCACAGCGATGCCGACAACGCCGCCGATTACCCCGCCCACGAGGAGGCTGCCGCGCATGATGCCCGATACGACAGGGTCGTCGCCGAGGATCTCCCCTGCGGAGGCCAAGCCGATGGAGAAGCCCTGTACGGCGGCGTAGACGGAAAACGCCAGGCCGGCCAGGATCGCCGCGCCCAGCAGCCAGCTCAGGGTCTTGCGGTGGGGCTCCCAGCCGGGCAGGGCGAATTTCAGGTATACCAGCAGGTTGCACAGCAGGCACGCGACGCTCAAGGCGAGGTATACGGGGTCCTCCAGCAGGCTGTCGATGAGCCCCGGGCCGGTGAGGAAGGGCGACAGCGCGGCCACAAGGGCGCCCAGCGCCATGACGCATACCATTGCGAGGGCGAGAGCGCTGCTTTTGCCCGCCGGCGGGCTCATCAGACCGTTTTGCGGCGGCGGCGGCGGGGTATAGCCTGGCGGGGGATAGTAGACCCAGCCGTTATTCGGGTTGTCCATCGGGTTCGTCTCCTTCCCTTATGGTTTCTTCCGGCGGGGCGGCCAGCACGGGCCTTTCCAGCACGGGCCAGGTGAACAGCAGGGCGATGTAGCAGGCCCCCTGGAGGATCCCTGTCGCGGCGAGGTAGAGGGGCGGGCCTGCGGTCATCACGGTGAGAAAAAGGAACGCGCAGCCCGCGAGGGCGGCCATTCTTTCGCTGGTTTTGCGGCGCGCCAGCCCCAGCAGCAGCCACAGGCTGGGGCTGCATGCTAGGCAGACCAGGACGAGAAATACAGTCCCTGCGACCAGTACGCTCCGCTGGGCTTCCACCTGCTGGTGCAGCGTGGTGAGGATGGCCGAAGCTACTTCGAACACCAGGCCCGCGCCCAGCAGCGTGAATAGCGCGGGGCGGCGCATGTCCTTCTCCAGAGGCAGGAGGAACAACAGGAAGACGCACAGCTTAGCCGCCTGGCCGCTTATCCACAGCGCGTACCACAGCCGGCCCTTCTCCATCACGGCCTGCTGCCCGTTCGCGCCCGCGGCGGCCAGAACCGTGCCCAGCACCAGCAGCGCCACGCCGCCGAGCAGCAGCGCCAGCGAAAGCGTTTTATGCTTGCCTTCGGGCGGGTTGGCGAGATCCAGCCGCTTTTTTTTGGCCTGGTAGTTCCCCGCGTCCTTCTGCGCGGTGTAGAGCGCGCGCTGCGTCAGCTCCGGCGGCGTCCAGTTGAGCAGGTCGTCGTCCGGCGCGGCCTCCGCTTCCTGCGGGACGAGGTTTTCGTCGTCCATGGTATATCCCCTCCGATCACATTTTCGTGCGCTTGTCCAGGTACTTGACCTCGTGCAGCTTCGCGTTGAGCTTCACGCCCCAGCGCATGGGGGCGGGCTCCAGCTTGCGGGCCACGCGCGCCAGCTGCGCGGGGATATCGATATTCTGGGGGCATTTTTTTACGCAGGCCCCGCAGTTGACGCAGTTGCGCGCGCTGCTGCTGTCCTTCCCGCCGGCGATGTTCATGCCGGTGGTGTATTGCGCGAAGCCCGTGAACAGGTCCACGGCGTAGCTGGCGTTGTAGGCCGCGAAGCCCCCCGGGATATTGACGTGCTTCGGGCAGGGCATGCAGTAGTTGCAGCCCGTGCAGGGGATTTTGTAGGACTCGCGGAAAATCTTGACGACCTGCGGGTAGAGCGCCCGCTCCGCCTCGGTCAGGCAGCCGGGCGCTGCGGCCTCGGCGCTGCGGATGTTGTCGTCCAGCTGGGCCATGCCGCCCATGCCGGAAAGCACCGTGGTGACCTCCGGCTGGTCCCACAGCCAGCGCAGCCCCCAGGCGGCGTGGCTGCGGTCCGGCTCCGCCTTCTTCAGCAGGGACGCGGCCTTCTTGGGCAGGCCCGTGGCCAGGCGCCCGCCCAGCAGGGGCTCCATGACCATCACCGGCAGGCCCATGGCGGCGGCCTTTTGCAGGCCCGCCTTGCCCGCCTGGTAGTTCTCGTCCGAGTAGTTGTACTGGATCAGCGTGAATTCCCAGGGGTACATCTCCAGCAGGCGCTCAAAATCCAGCCGGCTGCCGTGGAAGGAAAACCCGATCTGCCGGATGCGCCCGGCGGCCTTCTGTTTGGCGATCCACTCCTCGGCCCCCAGGGCGCACAGGCGCTCCCAGTTCGCCGGGGCGGTCAGGCTGTGGATGAGGTAGTAGTCGATATAGTCCGTGCCCAGGCGCTCCAGCTGGATGTTGAAGATCCGGTCGAAGTCGTCGGCGGACTTGATCAGGAAGATGGGCAGCTTCGTGGCCAGGAAAATCTTCTCTCTCAGCCCCGGGCTGCGCGTGAATATCTGGCCCAGGGCGGCCTCGCTGCCGCCGTAGATATAGGCGGTGTCGAAGTAGTTCACCCCGCGCTCCACGGCGCTGCGGACCAGCGCTGCGGCTTTGTCCAAGTCCACCTGCCCGGTGATGTTCCGCGGGAAGCGCATGCAGCCGTAGCCCAGCGCGGAAAGCCGGTTGCCCGATTTCGGGTCGGTGCGGTATTGCATAAGGAAGCCCCCTTTCAGTGCATGGATATAGTATAGTACTTTTCCTGCGAAAATGCAAGAGGCGGGGCAAGAAAAAGCAAACGCCCGTTTGACTTTTTATGCGCGCGGGTGTATACTGCATGTATCATACGAAAAAGAGGGGACCGTGTTGAGAAAACGAATCTATGGGATCGTCGAGGTCACGGACGACGCGGGTTTTTGGGGCAAGGTGTATGACTACGCGATGATCGTGGTCATCGCCGCCAGCCTGGTGCCGCTGGCGTTCAAGGAGGAACACGGGGCGCTTCTTATGGTTGACCGCGTGGCCCAGGCGGTATTCATCATCGATTACCTTTTGCGCTGGGCCACCGCCGACTACTATTTCGGCAAGCGCTCCGCCCTCTCCTTCCTGCGCTATCCCCTGACCCCTTTGGCCGTCATTGACCTGCTCTCCATCGTGCCGCTGCTGTCGGCGTGGAGCCGCGGCCTGGAGCTGCTGCGCCTGCTGCGCGTGATGCGGGCCGTGCGCGTGTTCCGGGTGTTCAAGGCGCTGCGCTACTCGAAGAGCGTCGCCGTCATCGGCGAGGTGTTCCGCAAACAGCGCACGCCCCTGCTGGCCGTGGCGTTCTTGGCGGCGGGCTATGTCCTCTTTTCGGCGCTGCTGATCTTCCATGTGGAGCCGGACGCCTTCGACACCTTCTTCGACGCGGTGTATTGGGCCACTACCTCCATGGCCACCATGGGCTACGGTGACATTGTGGCGGTCACGGTGGTCGGGCGGCTTGTGACGATGATTTCCGCCGTGTTCGGCCTGGCGATCATCGCGCTCCCGGCGGGCATCATCTCGGTGGGGTATATGAAGGAGATTGAGAAGAGCAAGGACGAGGAGGGATGACCAATGGACCTGGGCAACCGCATCATGGTCATGGGCTCCTCGGGCAGCGGCAAGAGCACCATGGCGCGGCGCTTAGGGGAGTTCACCGGCCTGCCTGTGACGCACCTGGACAGCATCTCCTGGCTGCCGGGCTGGGTGGAGGCCCCCAAGGAGGAATTTGCCGAAAAACTGCGCGAAATCGTGCGGGGCGAAGCGTGGATCATCGACGGCAACTACAAAAAATGGGCGCTCGATGCCTGTCTGGAGCGCGCGGATACGGTGATATACCTGGATTTCAGCCGCTATGTTTGCCTCTTCCGGGCCTTCAAGCGAAGGGTCATGTTCCGCAACAAAACCCGGCCTGACATGGGCGAGGGCTGCCCTGAGAGGATCACCTGGTGGCTGGTCACATGGATTTGGGGCTATCCCAAACGGGCGCGCGGCAAAACCCTCGCCCGGCTGGCGGAGATTCAGCCGCCCAAACAGGTGATCCGCCTGAAGGGGAACCGCGCGGTCAAAAAATTTTTGCATGAAATAGTGTAGAGACGCACTGCTGTTAGTATCACATAACGATACTTTCAGCCCTGCCCCCTAATTTTTTCGCGAATTGGGTTTTCCGCACCGGTTCGCCGCCTTGGACCTGCC
>WQTL01000347.1 GCA_009786275.1 Bacillota bacterium
GACGTCGGGCACGAGCTTCATGAGGGCGGGGTCGACGTTGTCCAGCAGCAAATCCATGCCGCGCCCGCCGTTTTTGAACTCCCAGTCGTGGTTGTGGTAGCACAGGGCGAGGCCTTCGGCAAGGCAGCGTTTGCCGATCTCGCTGTAAAGCCGCGCCTCGTGGAGGTAGTCGGCGTCCTCCTTGCCCTCCCGGTAAGAGCCGCTGAGGTAAATGTAGCGGCAGCCCAGCTTTTTCGCGAATTGGATGGTCTCGCCGATCTCCTCGAGCTGGAAGGCCACGGAGTCGCGGTCGAGGAAATCGCCGCCCACGTGGATGGCGGGGAGGGCCAGGTGATTCTTCGCCAGCTGCTCGGCATAGTACTCCGGCTCGTCGGTATCCAGGAAGCGGCTGCCGATTTCCGCGCCGTCGTAGCCGATGCCGCCCATGCTTTGCAAGATGTTCTCGAGGTCGTCGAAGAGGTTCATGTTGCCGTAGACGATGGCCTGGCAGGCAATTTTGATCATAGTGATTCTCCTTTGTGATTTGCGTATATGCAATTATGTCATATTTGACGAGGGGATGTCAAGTACTTTTTCGTTGCAATCCGCTGCGGGGTATGGTATAATATTATTTATCTGAATATTTATTGGGCGGGCGGTTGTGGGCAACCGCCCCTACAGACAAGAATGAGGTGAGAGTATGACCGTTGACCGTGATCTGGTGCTTGAACTGGAAAGCCTGTCCGCCATCGCCCTGAGCGAAGAGGAGCGCGCGGCCGCCCAGGCCGATTTGCAGGGGATGATCGACCGCTTTGACAAGCTGGACGAACTGGATACCGAGGGTGTGGAGCCGCTGACCTATGTGTTTCCGCTGGCGAATGTCATGCGGGAGGATGCGGTGGCGGAATCCATTGGCATCGAGGCGCTGCTGGCGAACGCCAAACGGGTGAAGGACGGGGCGTTCGCGGTGCCGCGGGCGGTGGAGTAGAAGTTTTTCGACGCCCCAAGGTTCGTTTTTTTCGGCCGGGGACGTCCGGAGGCTGTCCCCTACGTTGTTTTATCACCACAAAAGGAGTTTTTTATGCATTTGACAACCTTGACAGCACTGGAATTGGCCGCGCGGCTTCACGCGGGCGAAGTGACAATTAAGCAGGTGCTGGACGCCTGCTACGCGGAGATTGAGGGCGGGGGGGCGAAGAATTTTGCCTGCCTGTGCAAGGAACACGCCTATGCCCGGGCCGCCGAGGTGCAGGCGCGGCTGGATGCGGGCGAGGTGCGCTCAACCCTGGCGGGCGTGCCCGTGGCCGCGCAGGACAACATATGCACCGAGGGGATCGAAACCGCGGCGGGCTCGGAGATGCTGCGGGGCTTCGTGCCGCCCTACGGCGCGGCGGTGATCGAAAAGACCGACGCGGCGGACATGATCCTTTTGGGCAAGACGGCCATGAGCGAGTTCGCCATGGGCGACGGAATAAGCGGCGCGGCGATGGCGATCAAAGCCGGGGAGGTCCCCCTCGCGCTGGGCAGCGACACGGGTGGCGGCCTGCGGCTGAGCGCGGCCCGCTGCGGCGTGTTCGGCCTGCGGCCCACCTACGGCGCGGTATCGCGGATGGGGCTGGTCGCCCACGCGTCGTCGATGGACCAGATCGGGCCCATCGCACGGGATGCCGCCGGCTGCGCGGCGCTGTTCGATATCATCAAGGGGAAGGACGAACGGGATAGCACGTCTGTAGAGACGTACGGCAGTGCGTCTCCGGCGAACAACCCGAAAATCGGCGAAATGCCGTTGGCGCTTGGTGAGTACGCCGTGCCCGCGTATTATATTATCGCCTGCGCGGAGGCCTATTCGAACCTGGCGCGCTACGACGGCATCAAGTACGGCCATGCCAGCGACAAGGCGCAGAATTTGCGCGATACCTACGTGCTCAGCCGCGGCGAGGGCTTCGGCTTGGAGGTCAAGAAGCGCGTGATGCTGGGGAATTTCGTGCTCGGCGCGGGGAATTACGAGGCGTACTAC
This sequence comes from Bacillota bacterium, assembly GCA_009786275.1. Lineage (GTDB taxonomy): Bacteria > Bacillota > Clostridia > Oscillospirales > Acutalibacteraceae > WRMQ01. The sequence goes on from WQTL01000347.1 coordinate 1,997, forward strand.
AAGAAGGCGATGCGGGCCCGGCGGCTGATTCAGCAGGCCCTTTTCGCGGCCCTGGAGGAATACGACGTTCTTGCGGCCCCGGCGGACGACGAGGCGAGCCTCGTGATGGTCAGTTTGGCGGGGCTGCCGGCGCTGGCTTTGCCGGACGGGCGGCAGGTGGTTGGCAGGGCGTTCGGGGAGGGGACGCTGCTGGGAGCGGCTGGCGAATTATAGACGGCTGATGATCGCGGAGCGACGTGCTTCGTGCGATCATACAACATAACGAAAGGCGGCGCATAATGGATAAATGGGAGTACAGGTTCCTGTTCCTGACACCCTTTACTTCCCGCTATAAATTGGAGGCCCGGCTGAACGAGCTGGGCAAGCAGGGCTGGGAACTCGTTTTCGTCAACAACCCTATTCTCTATTTCAAGCGCAAGGTGCAATCATGAAAACCCTTCTCCAGCTCGCCTTCAGCTTCTTCAAAATCGGGCTCTTCACCTTTGGCGGGGGGCTTTCGATGCTGCCCATGCTCGAGCGCGAGGTCATCACCCGGCGGGGGTGGTGCACACGGGAGGAGATACTGGACTACTATGCCGTGGGGCAGTGCACGCCCGGGGTGATCGCGGTGGACGTGGCGGCCTTCATCGGCTATAAGCAGAAGAAGGCCCTGGGGGCTGTCATAGCGCCTCTGTGCGTGTCTCTGCCCGGGGTGTTGATCGTGCTGGCCATGGCCACGGTGCTGCGGCAGGTGGCGGGGTACCCGGCGGTGCGGTCGGCCTTCGCGGGGATACGCGTGGCGGTGTGCGCGCTGATCACAGTGTCTGTGGTGAACATCCTGCGCGAGAGCGTGAAGCGCTGGTGGCAGCTGGGCGTGGCGGTCGCGGCCTTCGTGATTGTCGCCGTACTGGGCCAGAACCCCGCGTGGGTGGTGCTGGGCGCGGGGCTGGCGGGGCTGTTCGCGTCGTTCGGCTCGCACAGGAAAGCATAAAATGTCGGGAAAGTTCTTCCGTTTTCCGCTATACTGCGTTTGAGGAGGTGAGAAAATGGATTGGACGACAGGCGTCGCCAGGGCGATTGACTACATCGAAGCGCACCTGACGGAGGAGATCGACTACGAGCAGGTGGGAAGCCAAGCCTATTGCTCCGTCTATCACTTCCAGCGCGTGTTTTCGATTCTCTGCGGCTTCACGCTGGGCGAGTACATCCGCAAGCGTCGGCTGACCCTCGCGGGGGCGGAGCTGCGGGGCGGCGGCAAGGTCATCGACGTCGCGCTGAAATACGGCTACGAAAACCCGGACAGTTTTACACGCGCGTTCGCGGGCTTCCATGGGGTGAACCCCAGCGAGGTACGCGGCGGCACGGCCGCGCTCAAGTCATTTTCGCGCCTTCATCTCAAATTCAGTTTGGAAGGCGGTCAGATCATGGACTATCGCATCGAGGAAATCCCGGCGCGCGTCTACACGGGCTATAAGCGGCATTTTCAGGGGGCCCCCGGCAACCGGTTCGAACAGGAGCAGGATTTCTTTTGCAACACCCGCGCGAACCAGTATCTTTTGCAGGGCATGGCGGACGACCCCTGCGTGACCTACAATCTCATCGTGAACATCGATGACGAGGGCTACGATTTTTACATCGCGGCGCTGCTGCCCGGCCATATGCGCGAGCGCATCGAAGAGGACTGCGTGCTGGGCAAGGCGGACGCCGCGCGCTTCGAAATGATCGAGATTCCCAAGACCACCTACGCCGTATTCGAGACCGGGCGGGCGAAATTCCCCACGCGGCTGCACATGGAGCTGCGCCGCCGGGCCGTGAGCGAGTGGCTTCCGGGCTCCGGCTACGAGCTGGCCCCCGGCGCGGAGGTCAACGTGATCCACTGGTACAGGAAGCCGGATAAGGAGAAGAGGTATATCGAGCTGTGGCTGCCGGTGGGGTGATGAAAGAATTGCTAGCGAATAGTTGACATTCGCTAGCATATGCTATATAATGATAGCAAGGAGGTGCGATATGGCACAAATTAACATTCGGGTGGACGATGACGTAAAAGCGCGCGCGGAGGCATTGTATAGCGCGATGGGCCTGACAGTGGGGGCTGCAGTCACGGCGTTCCTGATGAAGTCCCTGCGCACCGGCGGATTGCCGTTTGCGTTGACAACCGTGGACGAGAACGACCCGTTCTACAGCGAAAGCAACATGAACCACCTGAAAAAAGTATTGGCGGATGCGGAAGCGGGCCGCAACATGCACTACCATGAGTTGATTGAGGTGGAGGATGATGAAGAAGCTGTGGCATGACGAGGCGTGGGAGCAATACGAATACTGGCTGCGGCAGGACCGAAAAACGATCAACCGGATTAACAAACTATTGAAGGACATTGAGCGCAACGGCTATTTTGGAATGGGCAAGCCGGAACCGTTGTCCGGCAATCACGCGGGATGGTGGAGCGCGCGCATTGACGAAAAGAACCGGCTGGTCTTTCGAATCAGGGAAAGACAGCTTGAAATCGCCGCCTGTAAAAATCACTACGGGGACAAATAATATGCTCCAAACGCTTGCTTTGTTGTTCTATGAATGCTTTTTTACGGGGCTCTTCGCCGTGGGCGGGGGGCTGGCGACCATCCCGTTCTGGCAGAGCCTGGGCCGCAGGCGGGGGTGGTTCGGCGGGGCGCAGCTGGCCGACATGATCGCCGCCGCGCAGTGCGCGCCCGGGCCCTTCGGCACCAACATATCCACCTTTATCGGCTACACCGTGGGGGGCTTCCCCGGGGCGGGCTTAGGCCCCCTGGCGCTGATGCTCCCCACCCTGGCCGTAGACATGGCTGTGGCCGGGCTGATGGAGCGTTTCAAGAATTCGGCGCGGTGGGAGCGCGTCATGGAGATCCTGCGCCCGGCCAGCGCGGGGCTCATCTGCGCGGCGGCCTTCGCGCTGCTGCAGATTTCGCTCAGCAGCGGCGCGGCCTGGGATTGGCAGGCGCCCCTCGCGTGGTTTGATTGGCGCTGCGTGGGGCTCTACGCGGCGTTGCTGCCGCTGGTGTTCTGGAAGAAGCTGAAGAAGATACACCCCGCGGCGTATATCGCTGTGGGGGCGGTTGCCGGGGTTGTGCTGGGGCTGTAAGAGTTTTATGGAGGGTGCATATGATCGGGTTTTTCGGCGAGAGCGCAGAGCGGCCGCTCATCGCGGGGCACAGAGGGTATAAGGCGAGGTATCCCGAGAATACCATGCTGGGGTTCCGGAAGGCACGGGAGCTGGGCGTGGATATGCTGGAGATCGACCTGCGGCTCAGCCGCGACGGGCACCTGGTGCTGATACACGACGCCACACTGGACAGGACCACCGACGGCACGGGCCGGGCGGAAAGCTATACGCTGGGGGAGCTGCTGCGCCTGGACGCGGGGCTGGGCGAGCGCATCCCCGTGTTCGAGGAATTTTTGGATTGGGCGCAGGGCACGGGGCTGCTGCTCAACGTGGAGATCAAGACGAGGACCCATGAGACCGTGGACAAGGCCGCGGCCCTGCTGGAGCAATACCGCATGGCGCAGCGCGGCGTGATCGCCTGCTTCGACGCGGGGATCACGCAGTACGCCAACCAAAGGCACGGCATGCGCACGCAGGGTTTCCCCCGGCACGCCATGCAGAATTTCAGGCGGGACAGCTATGACTACCTCTACAGCGTGGGGATCGAAATGCGCGACCTGACGCCGGCGCTGGCCGAGGAGTTCCACGGGCGGGGGATTCAGCCCTGGTGCTGGTGCCCGGACACCATCGAAGCGGTGGAACGCATGCGCGCCTGCGGGGCGACGCTGTGCACCTGCAATGACCCGGGGCCGGCGATGGCGGTGCTGAGATAACCCCCTCAGCCGCCTGCGGCGGCAGCTCCCCCATGGGGGAGCCTTTTGCGGTTATGGCTTTATAGATCAT
>WQTL01000348.1 GCA_009786275.1 Bacillota bacterium
CGCGGCGGACCCGGCCCGGGCGGCGGGGCGCAGCATCGTGCTGTGCGACGACACCTGCACCACCGGCGGCTCCCTGCTCGAGGCGGTGCGCGTTCTGAAAGAGGCCGGGGCGGCGGAGATCGTCTGCCTGACCTATTTACGCACGGATTTGGAGGAGGAAAATCTTGACAGGGAAGAATGACTACGATGTCGCGGCCTATATCTGGCCGTCCTACACCGGGCGCGAGCCCCGCAGCCGCATCTTCTGGCCCCGGGGCATCGGCGAATGGGAGACCGTGGAGAAGCGCATGCACCAAAAGCCCCTGTGGGGCATGCGCGACGAGGCCGACCCCGCCGTGATGGAGCACCATATCGAGCAGGCGCTGAAGCACGGCGTGAACACGTTTATCTACGACTGGTACTGGTACGACGACCGGCCGTTTTTGGAAATGTGCCTGAACGACGGCTTCCTCGGCGCGCCGAACAACGGCAAAATGAAGTTCTACGTCATGTGGGCCAACCACACGGCCACCACCCTGTGGGATCTGCGCACCTCCCACGCGGACATCCCCATCTGGAACGGCGCGGTGAATCTCGACATTTTCAAGACCATCGCCCGGCGCTGGATGGAACAATATTTTTTGAAAGAGAACTATTACCGGATCGACGGCAAGCCCGTGCTCTCGATTTTCGATACGGGCAGCCTGCTGCGGGGCTTAGGCGGCGAGGAGGCCACGGCGCGGGCCTTCGACTGGCTGCGGGAGGAGCTGGTGAAATCCGGCTTCGGCGGGCTGCATTTGCAGCTGGTCAAGATGGGCGGCGAGAACGTATTCCCCCTGGCGCGGGCCATCGCTGCCGACAGCATCACGCACTACCAGACCGCGTGCTATACGAAGGCCGGCTGCGATTACAGCGACTGGCTTACCGCGATGCGGCAGGAGTTCGACATGATCGACAGCCACGGCATCCTGTATTTCCCGCATGTCTCGATGGGCTGGGGCAGCCAGCCGCGTTTCCTCAAGCCGAAGAACGACGACATGACGAACTGCACCCCGGAGAACATCAAACAGGCGCTGCTGATCGCGAAGGATTATATCGATACGCACCGGCTCTCCCCGCCGCTGGTGACGCTCAACAGCTGGAACGAGTGGACGGAGACCAGCTACCTCCAGCCGGACGACGTGAACGGGTACGGGTATCTGGAGGCGGTGCGGGAGGTGTTTCACGCTTAAAAACTTGGCTCTTGTAGACAACCGTGTGGTAATTTTTGCTCATCACAGAGCAATCAGCCGCTCCGCGGTAACATCCTCAGTCAGCCCGAGGCTGACAGCTCCTTCCACGGGAAGGAGCCTAGGGGATTAAGTAAAACGGCAGCTAGCTCCACTGACTTGCACTTGCATAACCCGTTCGAGCCTAATCCCCAGGCTCCTTCCCGTGGAAGGAGCTGTCAGCCTCGGGCTGACTGAGGATGCTACCGCGGAGCGGCTGATTGCTATGAAGGAGATGAAGTCCTATTCCCGGCCTGCAAATCGGCATCGACCTGGGCACGACATCCATCCTGGTCTACGTGAAGGGGCGCGGCATCGTGCGGCAGGAGGCCTGCGCGGCGGCCCTGGACGCGAAGACCGGCGAGGTGCGCGCCCTGGGCAACGCCGTGCACCGCATGGTGGGCCGCAACCCCGAGAACCTGCGTGTGGTGCACCCCATACGCGACGGCGTGATCTCCGACTTCACGGTCATCCACGCGATGATCGCCTACTATATCGGCAAGCTGTGCGGCAGGCGCGTGTTCAAGCCCACGGTGATGATTTGCATGCCCGCCAGCGTCACGGGGCTCGAGCGCAGCGCCATATTGGAGCTCGCCATCGCCGCCGGGGCATCACGCGCGTGTCTGGTGGAAGAACCACTGGCCGCAGCCCTGGGCGCGGGGCTCGACCTCACCGACCCCGGGGGCCAGCTGGTGGTGGACATCGGCGGCGGCACCACGGACGTGGCGGTGTTCACCATGGGGGCCATGGCCATCGCCCGCAGCGCCCGGGTGGCCGGCAACGCCCTGGAGGACGCCGTCGTCCGCTACCTGCGCCGGGAGCGCAACGTGATCGTGGGGCAGCTCACGGCGGAGCGCATCAAGATGCGCATCGGCTGCGCGCGCCTGCGCAGCCCCGAGCTGGCCATTTACGTACGCGGACAAGATTATACCTCGCGCATGCCGGTGAAGGCCGAGGTCAGCTCCACCGAGGTGTACCTCGCCATGCGCGAGCCCCTGCGCGGCATCACCGAGGCCATACGCGGCGTGCTGGAGGAGACCCCCCCCGAGATGGCCGGGGATATCTTCGACCGGGGCATGGTGCTCACCGGCGGCGGCGCGCTGCTGCGGGACATCGACCTGATGCTGCGCGCGGAGACCGGCCTGGACGTGCGCGTGGCGGAGAATCCCGCCCGCTGCGTGGCGCAGGGCCTGGGCTTCATGCTGGAGGACAACGAAATTTTGCGGGACAACAACTGCATGTTCCGCACGGACGACGACATCGGCGAGTTTGAGAGGAACCGGAACCTATGAGCGCGCCCGCGCACCGCGACAACAATTTCAATATTTTGCGCTTCGCCGCGGCGGCCCTGGTGGTCTACGGGCACATGTTCCCCCTGATGGGGCTGCCGGGCCACCGGATGTTCGGCACAGTTTCCGCGCACGGGCTGGGCCTGCGCATCCTCTTCCTCCTCAGCGGGTATTTGATCCGCAGGAGCTGGCAGCGCGACCCCTGCGCCACGCGCTATGCCGCGCGGCGGGCGCTGCGCATCTGGCCGGCCTTGATCGTGCTGTGCCTGCTCACCGCGCTGGTGATGGGGCCGCTGGTCAGCAATCTGCCCTGGGGCGAATACATTTCGAACCCGGGCGCCTGGAAATACATCGGCAAGAATATCCTGCTGTGGCCCGAATACGGGCTGCCCGGCGTGTTCGCGGGCAACGCCTACGGCCCGGCGGTGAACGGTTCGCTGTGGTCGCTGCCGGTGGAGGCGGCGCTGTACATCGTGCTGCCGGTTCTGCTCAAAATCCTGCGCGGGCCCAAGGCGCAAAGAATCGGTCTGGCCTGCGCGGCCGCGGCCTGCTGCGCCGCCCGGCTGGCCTGCATCGTGATGCCGTGGCATTGCCCGCCCGCGTTGCAGGCCGTGCACTACTTTTTCATCGGCGCGCTGTTCAGCTTCCCCGAGGTGAAGCCCCGCCTGAACACCCAGTGGGCCCTGGCGGCGCTGCTCGTCCTGGCGGCGCTGCCCGCCGGCGAGCTCGAATCCGAACTTTTCTCCATCCTCCTGCTGCCCTACGCGGTGTTCTCGTTCGCCCTGCCGCGGCACGCCGCCTTCGCGCGGGCTTTCAGCAAAAACGACTACTCCTACGGGCTGTACCTCTACGCCTTCCCCGTGCAGCAGCTGCTCTCGCCCTGGCTGGTTGCGCACAACGCCGGCCCGCGCGCCGGGGCGCTGCTCGCCTTCGCGGTTACGCTGCCGCTGGCCGTGGGGTCGTGGCATTTGATCGAGAAGCACGCCCAGCGGCTCGCAAAAAAATTGACGGACAGGAAGCAGTCAATATGACAGTTCTCGGCCTGGACATCGGCACCACCAGCATCTGCGCCGCCGTGACGGACGGCGCGGGGGCGCTGTTCTTTTGTGAAAGCGCACAAAACGACAGCGGAAATACTGTGCAGGATCCCGAACGGATTTGGGAAATTTGCACAGGGTTGCTGGACCGGGCCTTCGCCGCCTGCCCGGACATCGCGGGGATCGGCCTTTGCGGGCAGATGCACGGCGTGCTCTATCTTGACGCGCGGGGCAGGCCCGTCAGCCCGCTGTACACCTGGCAGGACGGGAGCGGCAACGGGCCTTATAATGACAACGAGACTTACGCGCAGGCGCTCAGCGCCCGCACCGGCCACGCGATGGCCAGCGGCTTCGGCTGCACGACGCTGTTCGTACATGCCCAAAGAGGGGAGATCCCCCCCGGCGCGGCGCAGTTGTGCACGATCCACGATTACACCGCCATGCGCCTGTGCGGCCTGGCGAGGCCCCTTATGCACAGCTCCGACGCCGCGAGCTTCGGCCTGTTCGACCTGCGGAAGCTGGAATTCGACAGGGAGGCCCTGCGCGCCGCCGGCTTGCCGGAGGGGTTATTCCCGAAAGTGACGGCTGATTTCGACGTGTTGGGGGCATACAAGGGCCGCCCGGTGACGGTCGCCATCGGCGATAACCAGGCCAGCTTCCTCGGCGCGGCGGAGGAACCGGCGCGCACCGTGCTGGTGAACGTGGGCACGGGCAGCCAGTGCTCCCTGGCCACGGGCTACGTGCCGCCGGCGCGGCTGGCCCCCGGCGCGGAGCTGCGCCCCCTTTGCGGGGAGCAATACCTGTACGTGGGCTCGGCGCTGTGCGGCGGACGGGCGTTCGCGCTGGCGAAGGATTTCTTCACGCAGTGCGCACGGTTTTTGGGGATGGAGGACGTCACCGACGACGCTGTCTATGCCGCCATGGACAAGCTTTTAAAAGAAAACCCGCCGCCGTCGGGAGCACGGCTGCGGGTGGATACACGTTTCGCGGGCACGCGCCGGGACCCTTCCGTGCGCGGAAGCGTCACGGGGATCGGCACGGACAATTTCACGCCGGGGCACCTGCTGCGGGGCATGGTAGCGGGCATGGCGGAGGAACTGTACGATTTCTACCGCGAAAGCGGGGAGACGCGGGGGCTGCTGGTGGGGGCGGGCAACGGCCTGCGCAAAAACGCCGCCCTGCGCCAGGCCCTCGAAGGCCTGTTCGGCATGCCGCTTACCGTCCCGCCCTGCGGCGAGGAGGCGGCAAGGGGCGCGGCGAAGGTTGCCGCCGGGCTTTAGGCCGCACGGGCAGCGTCCTCCCGCGCCGCCTGCGGCGAAGGCTGTACCTGCTCTGCGGGCGTAAACTCGCCCTGCAGAAGGCGCTGCTCCTCCTCGAGGGTCTCGCGGTAGTCCCGCACGGCGTCGGCCAAGGAGGTCAGGGCGCGGTTTTCCCAGCGGATGAGGCGCTTGGCGTTGAACGCGGCCACAATCAGCGCCGCGCCGAACAGGATGAAAAGGGCGTAGGGAACCGCAGCTGCGAATGTCATGGGTACCACTCTCCGTTCAACACAAATGTTCTCGACACAACTATAATAGCACAAACATTCTCGCTTGTCAATACATTTGTTCGTGACTCTTTTCAACAATTTTCACGGCGGACTATTGCTTCTATTTTCAGTATACCACAACATATTGTATATGTCAAGCATAAATCTTGCCGTCAGGCGTGTTAATAGAAAATTCACTCCCCATATGCTTGTTTTTTTTTGTGCTTTGTGCTATAATGATGGCCGGAGAGTTGCGCAGCGAAGGAAAGGAGCGCCGATATGGCTGGCAAGAATAAGCCGTCCGACGTGCCCCCGCCGCAGGACGACGCTATATACCGCGTGAAGCACATCTCGCGCAGCGCGTGGGAGGAGGGGGCGCTGAGCCTGCCGGGCCTGACGCCCAGGCTCACGCGGGAGGAGGAGCCCGCATTCGACGATGTGGCCATGGACATGGCCATGACCGGCGAGATCCCCCTGGAATTGATCCGCGCCATGCTGCGCCAGCAGGAGGGGCGGCTGCAAGCGGAGAATCAGAAGCGGGTGAAGGGCCCCACGGGGGGGGGCATGATCTTCCCGGAGGAGATCGTCCCCGCCAAGGCGCAGGCAACCGCGGAGGCGCCAGGCCCCGAGGAGATCGAACGGGCGAAGGAAGAGCTGCGGGCCATGAAGGCCAAAAGCCGCCTGCCCCGGGAGGACGAGGCGCAGGAGCCGAGAAAGCCGGGCGGCCGGAAAAGGCCCCCGAGAGCGCGGGGCGGCGAGCCGCCGGAAGCGGCCGATGAGGAGGAGGAAACCGGCGGG
>WQTL01000349.1 GCA_009786275.1 Bacillota bacterium
CGTGAAGCCGCTGCGCTCCAGGGCGTCCGCCCACACCGTGTCCGGCCAGTCGTAGCCCAAATCGGCCTCCGCCAGCCGCTCGAATACGGTGGCGCGGTGCCCGGCCTTCGCCAAATGGAGCGCCGCGCACAGCCCCCCGTGCCCCGCGCCCGCGATCAGGAAATGCGGCATAGGTACCCCTCCTGTTGTTTCGTTGGGAGCATTATAGCACGATTCCCGGGGAACCGCAAGAAGGCGCGGAAATATTTAAAATTTTTTTCCGGCAGGTCTTGTGTCTGCCGGTATTTTGTGCTACAATATGTTGTAATACACAATGGGAGGAGACCGCAGTGCCGCCAACCGTCGCGCCGGAGGCCCTCGCCCGGCAAAGGGAATACGCCGCGCTGGTGCGGGAGCTGCTGGCCGACCGCTTCGGGCGGCCGCCGGCGGCCTATGTGCGCACCTACGGCTGCCAGGGCAACGAGGCCGACGGCGAACGCATGCAGGGCATGCTGGCGGAGATGGGCTTCTCCTTTTGCGAGGACCCCGCCGGGGCGGATTTCGTGCTGCTGAACACCTGCGCCATCCGCGGCCACGCCGAGGACCGCGCCCTGGGCAACGCGGGCCGCCTGAAGTCCCTGCGGCAGGGGAGCGGCACCATGCGCGTGGCGCTGTGCGGGTGCATGCCGCAGCAGCCCCACATGGCGGAAAAGCTCCGGGCGCACTATCCCTTCATCGACCTGCTCTTCGGCCCCCACGCGGTGCACCGCCTGCCGGAGCTGCTCTACCGCATGTATACCACCGGGCGGCGCGTGACGGACACCGCCGACGAGCCCGGCTCCATCGCCGAGGGGCTGCCCCTGCGGCGCGGGAGCGCCTTCAAGGCCTGGCTGCCGGTGATGTACGGCTGCGACAACTTTTGCAGCTACTGCGTGGTGCCCTTCGTGCGCGGCCGCGAGCGTTCCCGCACGCCGGAGGCCATTCTCGCGGAGGCCTGTGCGCTCGTTTCGGCCGGCTACAGGGACATCACCCTGCTGGGGCAAAACGTGAATTCCTATCGCTCGGAGGACTACGATTTCCCCAAATTACTGCGCGAGCTGGACAAACTGGACGGCGACTTCCGCCTGCGCTTCATGACCTCCCACCCCAAGGACTGCGGCCCGGCCCTGCTGGACGCCATGGCGGAAGGCGCGCACATCGCGCGGCATTTGCATTTGCCGGTACAGAGCGGCAGCGACAGGATTCTTCGCGAGATGAACCGAAAGTACACCTCAGAACAGTATCTCGAAGTCGCGCGCTATGCCCGGGAAGTCATGCCCGACCTCTCCCTCACCGGCGACGTGATCGTGGGCTTCCCCGGCGAGACCTACGGGGAATTTCAAGAGACCCTCGCCTTGGTGGAGCAGGCGCGGTACACCTCGCTGTTCACCTTTATCTTTTCCCCCCGGGAGGGTACCCGCGCCGCCGCGATGCCCGACCCCGTGCCGCATGAAGAGAAAGTCCGCCGGTTCCGGGAGCTCACGGCTTTGCAGGAGAGCATCGCCAAGCAAAAATGCGCGAGCATGATAGGGCAAGCCGAGCGCGTTCTGTGCGAGGAAAAAGGCAAGCGCCTCGCCCTGGCGGGCCGCACGGGCGGCAACCAGATCATCGAATTCGACGGCCCGGAAAGCCTCATCGGGCAATTCGCGCAGGTAAAAATCACCCAGGCGAAAAATTGGCTGCTGGACGGGGAGATATACATGTAGGGGTGGCATTCTTGCCACCCGAAGAAAATGAATGATCTGTTGCGGGTGGCAAAAATGCCACCCCTACAGACAAGCAAAAGGAGACACCCCATGCAAGACATCCGCCAACTGACCCGCGAACTCGGCGCGGCGCTGCAACTTTCCCCGCCCTACGTGCGCTTCGTGGCGGCGCAGGAGGCCAACGACGCCGACGAGGCCCTGTGCGAGCAATTACAGGCCCTCGAGCTCATCCGCATGCAGTACAGGCACGAAGCCGCCCGGAAGGACGACGCCGACCCGGGCCTCATGGAGGACTGCAACCGGCAATTCGACGCGCTGTACGACGAGATCATGGGCAACGAGCACATGCGGGAGTACCACGCCGCCGCCGAAACCCTCAACGAATTGCTGAAGTGGATCACAGCCTATCTCGAGGGCTGCGCCCGGGGCGAGGACCCCGCCGCCTTCGAGCCGGAACAGGCGGGCTGCGGCGGCAAATGCGGCGGCTGCGCGGGCTGCGGCTGAAAATAACTGTCAACTGTCAACTGTCAATTGTCAACTGTCAATTGAGGAGTTCACATGGATACTTCGCAAATGACCCCCATGATGCGCCAGTACTGGGACGTCAAGTCGCAGTACCCCGACGCCATTTTGCTGTACCGCCTGGGCGACTTCTACGAGATGTTCTTCGAGGACGCGCAGCTGGTCTCGCGGGAGCTGGACCTGGTGCTCACCGGGCGGGACTGCGGCCTGCCCGAGCGCGCGCCCATGTGCGGCGTGCCCTTCCACAGCGTGGACGGCTACATCGCGCGGCTGGTGCAGAAGGGCTACAAGCTGGCCATCTGCGAGCAGACGGAGGACCCCGCCCAGGCGAAAGGCTTGGTGCGGCGCGAGGTCATCCGGGTGATCTCCCCCGGCACGGTGATCGAAAGCGAGATGCTCGACGAGGGCAGGAACAACTACCTCTGCTGCATTTTGCTGGAGGGCGAAGCCGCCGGCCAAACCCAGCGAGCTGGGTTATGCTTCTGTGACATCTCCACCGGCGCGGCGGAGGCCGCCCAGCTGGAGGGCCGCGACCTGCCCGGGCAAATCGTCAACGAGTTGGCGAAGTACCTGCCGACGGAGGTGCGCATGAGCGCCGCCGCAGCGGAAAATAAACGCCTGCGGGATTTCTTCAACCAGCGCGGCGCGGCCGCCATCGACGTGTGCGATGACGGGGAATTCGACCCGGCGGATTGCTCAACCGAGGTTTTGCGTCATTTCAAAAAGGACTACCTGGAGCACACCGGCCTGCTGCGCGAACCCCTCGCCCTGCGGGCCCTGGGCGCGTGCCTGCGATACCTGCGCGAGGCGCAAAAGAGCGAAGACCGCAGCAGCATCCACAGCGTGGAGTGCTATAGCCAGTCGCAGTTCATGCGGCTGGACGCGAGTTCCAGGCGCAATCTCGAGCTGTGCGAGACCCTGCGGGGCCGCGAGAAGCGCGGCAGCCTGCTGTGGGTGCTGGACAAGACCCGCAGCGCCATGGGCAAGCGCCTGCTGCGCGCCTGGCTGGAGCGCCCCCTGGTGCACCTGCCGCGCATCGTCAAGCGCCTGAACGCCGTGCAGGAGCTCCTCGAGGACGTGGACGCCCGCCTGGATTTACAGGAGGCCCTGGCGCAAATGCACGACCTGGAGCGCCTGATGTCCCGCGTGGTGTACCAGACGGCCAACGCCCGGGAATTGCGCGCGGCTTCTTCTTCCCTGCGGTTGCTGCCAAGCCTGAAGCATGCCCTGCGGGAGACGCGCGGCGACTACCTGCGCCAGCTGGCAAGCGCCATCGACCCCATGGAGCCCCTCTGCGAGCTCATCGAAACCGCTATCGTGGAGGAGCCCCCCTTCTCCGTGCGGGAGGGCGGCCTCATCCGTGACGGCTATCTCCCCGAGCTGGACGAGCTGCGGGCCATCGAGCGCGACGGCAAGGGGTACTTGGCGAAAATTCAGGCCGACGAGCAGGAAAAGACCGGCATCAAGAAGCTTAAAGTTGGCTATAACCGGGTGTTCGGCTATTACATAGAGGTCAGCAACGCCTACCGCGAGCTGGTGCCCGGCCACTACGTGCGCAAGCAAACCCTCGCGGGCTGCGAGCGCTACATCACCCAGGAGCTCAAGGAGCTGGAGGCGAAAGTATTGGGCGCGAATGAGCGCGCGGTCAAACTGGAATTCGAGATCTTCTCCCAGGTGCGCGAGGCCCTGGCGGCGGAGTACACCCGGGTGCGGCGCGGGGCGGGCGCGTCGGCGGCGCTGGATACGCTCTGCTCCTTTGCCGAGGTGGCTGGCGCGCGGGGCTACTGCCGCCCCGAAGTCACCATGGGCGACATTATCGAGATCATCGAGGGCCGCCACCCCGTGGTGGAGCAGATGCTGGATGACATGCCCTTCGTCCCCAACGACACCCGCATGGACCAGGCCGGCTGCCGCTGCATGGTGATCACCGGGCCGAACATGGCGGGCAAATCCACCTATATGCGGCAGGCGGCGCTCATCGCCCTGATGGCCCAGGTGGGCAGCTTCGTGCCCGCGCAGAGCGCAACCATCGGCATGCTCGACGCCATTTTCACCCGCGTGGGGGCCTCGGACGACCTGGCAAGCGGGCAGAGCACCTTCATGGTGGAGATGAACGAGGTGGCGTCCATCCTCAAAAACGCCACGGCGAAAAGCCTGCTCATCTTCGACGAAATAGGGCGCGGGACCTCCACCTTCGACGGCATGAGCATCGCCCGCGCGGTGTTGGAGCACGCCGCCGGCCCAAAGAAGCTGGGCGCGAAAACCCTCTTCGCCACGCACTACCACGAGCTGACAGAGCTGGAGGGCGCCGTTGACGGCATACAGAACTTCGCCGTGGCGGTGAAGAAGCGCGGCGACGAGATCACCTTCCTGCGGCGCATCGTGCGCGGCGCGGCGGACGGCAGCTACGGCGTGGAGGTGGCAAAGCTCGCGGGCGTGCCGGAGAGCGTCATCAAGCGCGCCAAAATTATTCTCAAAGAGCTCGAAGCCCAGGAGATCGCCAAGCTCTCCGCAACCGGCCAGGCCGCCGTGCTTGCCGTGGACGAAACCGGCTACAACCTGAGCGATTTGCAGGGCCAGGCCCTGGTGGAGGAGATCAAGCAAATCGACGCGGACACGCTTACGCCGATCGAAGCGCTGACGAGGCTGTATGAGTTGATAAAACGGGCAAAGGAAATTTGAGCATGACGCCGTTTTTATGCGGAGACGCACTGCCGTGCGTCTCTACCAAATAAAGCAATGATGTAGAGACGCATGGCAATGCGTTTCCGCAAGAAAGATGAAACCCGATGATTAACGTCCTCCCTAAGCATGTCGCCGACCTCATCGCCGCGGGCGAGGTCGTCGAGCGCCCCGCCTCGGTGGTCAAGGAGCTGTGCGAGAACGCCCTTGACGCCGGGGCAACGGCCGTCACGGCGGAGATACGCGGCGGCGGGGTGCGGTATATCCGCGTGGCGGATAACGGCGGCGGCATCGCCCGGGAGGACGCCCGCAAGGCCTTCCTGCCCCACGCCACCAGCAAAATCAGCGCAGCCGGTGACCTCGAAAGCATATTGACCCTGGGCTTTCGCGGGGAGGCCCTGGCCAGCGTCGCGGCGGTGGCCAAGGTGCAGCTGCTGAGCAGAACGGCAAATGAGGAGCACGGCTTTTGCTATGAAATCGCGGCGGGGGAGGAGCTCTCCTTCGAGGACGCGGGCTGCCCCGTGGGGACGACGATGATCGTGCGCGATTTGTTCTACAACACCCCCGCCCGCATGAAATTCCTCAAGAAGGACGTCACCGAGGGCAATTTCGTCGGCGCGGCGTTGGAGCGCCTGGCCCTCAGCCGCCCGGACGTCGCCTTCACGTTTATCCGCGAGGGCAAGCAGGTTTTCCAGACACCGGGGGACGGCGCGCCCGGCGGCGCTGTGCGTGCTGTGCTGGGCAAGCTGTTCTACGAAACCCTGCTGGGCGTGAAGAATACACACAACAACATTGAAATCACGGGCTTCGTCTGCGAGCCCGCCGCCGCGCGGCCCAACCGCAACATGCAATATTTTTTCCTCAACGGGCGGTATATCAAATGCCCCACGGCCTCGGCGGCCCTGGGCGAGGCCTACAAGCACAGCGTGACGGCGGGCAAATTCCCCGCCTGCGTGTTGTACATCACCATCCCCCCCGGCCTGGT
>WQTL01000350.1 GCA_009786275.1 Bacillota bacterium
TCGCGGTGGTGCGCGCGGCCAACCTGATTTTCACCAGGGTGAAGTTCCGGCAGTGGGGCACGATCCACAACCTCTCGGCGAAGTACGCCGCCCTGCCGGTCTTCTTCGTGGTCCCCCTGGGCATCAAGCTGGGCAAGGTGCCCAACCCGCTGCTGATGGGCATGCTGTGCGTCCTGGTCCTGGCCAGCCTGGAGGAGACCTGGATGCTGAAGCTCATGAAAATCTACGACATGAACATGAAGAGCATCTACCACCTGAAGATGCACCTGAAAAAGCTCAAACGCGCGCAAATTCAATCCGCGTAAGGAGGCCCCCCATGAACAAAATCCCGCAAAAGCCCTACGATTGGCTGTCCCGCGGCGGCGCCGCCGAGGAGTGGATCGCCCACAGACGCTGCCAGGACTGGTGGTACTGCACGGGCGTCGTCCGCGACGACGGCGGCAAGCTCTTCACCTACCAGTTCACCATTCTGCGCCTGTCCGTCCTCGGTATCCGCTTCTACCTGCTCATGCTGGCCCTGACGGACTTTTCCGCCGGCAAGCACTACTACTACCAGACCATCAGCCCCTCCGCGAAGGAGTTCACCCTCACGCCCGGGGAGATCGCCTACGGCGGCATGGCCCGCGCCGTCCGGAACGAAAGCGGCATGTCGCTCACCATCCGCCACAAACGCTTCTCCCTCGATCTGGATCTGGATTACGGCAAGGGCGCGGCCTGGCACTGCGACAACGGCAACCTGATCATGGGCACGGGCGGCGGCAAGTACTCCACGCAGTACTATTCCTACCCCAACATGCCCACCGCGGGCACCCTCACCCTGAACGGCCAAGCCCGCGCGGTGCGGGGCAAAACCTGGTTCGACAAGCAATACGGCCCCTTCCCCCTGCTAAGCCGCCTCACCCACTGGGAGTGGTTCTCCCTGCGCTTCGACGACGGCGAGGAGGTCATGCTCTTCAGCTTCCCCCAGGACGATTACCGCGACGGCACCTACATCCGGAAAGACGGCGCTTACGAGCGCCTGCAAAACTACACGATCACCCCCCACGGCCTCGTCTGCCCGGACGGCCGCACGGCCTACTCCTGCGGCTGGGACATACAACTCCCCGGCGTGAAGGAGGAGTCCTACACCGTCAAGCCCCTGCTGGAGGGCCAGATGAACATGGGCTACTACGAGCTGCTGGCGGGCGTCTATAACCCCGCGGGGGAACAGGTGGGCTTCAGCTTCGCGGAGCTGCTGCCCGGCGCGCGGAGCAAAAAATTCCCCATCAAGCTGTTCAACAAGGCGGATCAGGAATAACGAGGAGGGCCCCGTCATGACGGCCTACCGCACCAACGAGAAGCTCAAGACCTCCACCAAGTGGTTCTTCGCCCTGGGGGATATCTTCCAGGGCGGTTTTTTCAACGTCGTCAACTTCTTCTACAGCATTTTCCTCACGGACGTGGTGGGCATCAGCCCCTACTGGGCGGGGGCGGTGTTCCTGCTGGGGAAAATCTGGGACGCGGTGAACGACCCGGCCATGGGGATCATCAGCGACAACACGCGCTCGAAGCTCGGGCGGCGGCGGCCCTACCTGCTGTACGGCGCGCCGCTGGTGGCCGTGTTCTTCGTGATGATGTGGTACCCGCTGTCCTCGGGCGGCGAGGCGGCGAAGGTGCTGTTCTACATCTTCGCCTTCATGCTGATGGACGCGGCCTCCACGGTGGTCTCGGTGCCCTTTTTGGCCATGAGCGCCGAGCTTTCCACGGACTACAACGAGCGCACCTCCATCACGAAGATACGCATGATCGTCTCGATCCTCTCGTCCATCGCCTGCGCGGTGCTGCCCATGACGATCGTAGGGATGTACCGCGACGTGCGCAGCGGCTATATCGTGATGAGCGTGGTGTTCGGGCTGCTGTTCGCGCTGCCGCTGCTGCTGGTGTTCTTCAAGGTGCCAGAGCGCAGGCAGTTTTCCGAGGGGGAGAAGATCAGCCTGAAGGAGATGTTCGGCTCCCTGCGGCTGAAGATCTTCCGGCGCTTCATCGTGATGTACCTGTGCATCGTGGTGGCCATGGACGTGATCTCCATGATTTTCGCGTACTACATGACCTATAACCTGAACCGCCCGGACGAGCTGAGCTTCGTGCTGGGGGCGCTGCTTATCGCCGAAGTCGCCATGGTGCCGCTTGCCTCGAAGTTCGCGGAGAAGGCCGGGAAAAACCGCGCCATCGTGTTAGGGAACCTGGGCTGGATCGCCTGCGCCCTGGTGAGCATGTTGATCACGCAGGGAAGCCCGGGCTTCGCCATCTATGTGCTGGCGGCCGTGCTGGGGGGATTCATCTCGTTCTCGCTCATCGGCTTCACCGCCCTGTTCGGCGACGTGACCGAGGTGGGCGAATACCGCTTCGGCACCCGCGCGGAGGGCAGCTTTTCGGGCATACAGCAGCTCATCCGCAAAGTCGCGTCGGCCCTGGCCAACTGGGCGGCGCTGACGCTGCTGGGGCTTTCCGGCTTCGTCAAGCCCGCGGAAAGCGTCATCGACGGCGTGACGACCCTCGTCAACCAGCCGCAGAGCGATACTGTTTTGCTGACCATCAAGGGCATTCTGGCCGTGTCGTCGGTGATATTGCTCGTGCCGTCCACGGTCATCGCCCTGCGGTGGGCATTGACGAAAGAAAAGCACGCCAGGCTGATCGAGTTTCTCGACCGCAGGCGTGCCGGGCTGGAAATGGAGGACGGGGCGCAGGCGGAGATTGAGGAGATTTGCAGGGGGCTGGTATAAGGCTGCATCGCTGTTGTGCCCTCTTTTCGTGGCGGTGCGCCGAAAGAATTTGGTGATGATGCACAAATCTTGTCCCCTATATATATATATATATGCAAAATAGAGAATTGTATGTTCCCTCTAGCATTTTGTGGCGCAATGTTGTAAAATATAGGAGGGCGCTCGTATTTGTCCTAATTTAGAATTGGAGGGAACACAGTGAAAAAACGTATTTTGGCAACCGTCCTGGCCGCCCTGATGATTTTCGGGGGGGCCGCAATCGGCGCGTACGCAATCGAGGAACCCGAATCCGCCGTGCTGCAGGCGAGCGAGTTTGAGGGTCTGACAGCGGCGCAGAGCATTGACCTGTGGAGCAAGCTGCTTGACTTCACAAAGTACATGAACAAGGAGCAGGTTTACAAAGCCGCCTGGCTCGTCCTCACGCTGGAATTCGCCCAGGGCGCGCAGGAAGCGATGAAGGACCCGGCCAAGCTGGAAGCGTTCGACGCGGCGGTGGCCGAGGCCCTGGGGAAGGTGGACCTGACCATCGGGGACACGTTTGAGGAGCTGATCAACGCGTTTTTGGAGGACCAGGAGGCAGTGGTGGTCGACCTCTATAAGAAGGGCCAGCTGCAGGCGCAGTTGGGGACGCTCTTCGGCGCTTATTTGGCAGGATTCATCGGCGAGCTGCAGCCGCTGGTGGACGAATATGTCAAGACGGAGGTTGTGGACCTCGCAAAGTCCTACGCCAAGGTGGCGAACGTGATCTGGGACCTCCAGCTGAACAACCTGCTGACCATGGACATCAAGACAACGGTGCGTGGCGCCCTCAAGGAACTGCGGAAAAATATCAACGCCAGAATAAAGAGCTACGCCGCAAGCGGCAGGTGGACCGACCTTGCCAAGGAGATCAACAAGCTGATCGACGACTCTACCGCGGCGTTCAACAGGGCGGTCAAGGCGGCGGAGGATGCGATCAAGGCGGGGCAGGACGCGGCAAAGAAGGCGGTGTCCTTCATCGACCAGCTGCTGCGCGTGTGGAACTGGATCAAACGCTATATCTTCTTCGGTTGGCTGTTCGAGCTCTTCAGGTAGTAACGCTGTAATGGCGCGGCACAAAAAACGGCGGCGGGGCGAAGGCCCTGCCGCTGTTGCTTTTTTGAGGGGGTATCCCTCATACCCCCGCCAGCCCCTGTTCCAAATCCGCTATAATTTCCTCGATATTCTCCAACCCCGTGGAGAACCGCACCAGGCCGTCCGTGATGCCGCTGGCCTCGCGGGCCTCCTTGGGCACATACCAGTGCGTCATGGAGGCGGGGTGCGAGGCGAGGGTGTTGGCCTCCCCCAGGCTCACCGCCAGGGCGCACAGCTTCAGGCTGTTCATCAGGGCGACGCCCGCCTCCAGGCCGCCCTTGAGTTCGAATGTCAGCAGGCCGCCGAACGCCTTCATCTGGCGCTTGGCGGTTTCATGCTGCGGGTGGGAGGGCAGGCCCGGGTAGTACACCCGCGCGACCTTCGGGTGGGCGTCCAGGTACCGCGCGACGGCCATGGCCGAGGCGCAGTGGCGCTCCATGCGCAGCGCGAGGGTCTTCAGGCCCCGCAGCATCAGGAAGGAGTTGAAGGGCGAGGCCGTGCCGCCCAGGTTCTTCAGACCGTCCCCGTGGATGGGCTCCATCAGCGATTTTGGGCCCACCAGCAGGCCGCCCATGGCGTCGCCGTGGCCGCAGATGTACTTGGTGGACGAGTGCATGACGATGTCCGCGCCGTGCTCGATGGGCCGCGTGAGGAAGGGCGTGGCGAAGGTGCTGTCCGCCATTGTGACAGCGCCGCGTTCCCTCGCGATGGCGGAAATCGCGGCGATGTCGATGATTTTCATGGTGGGGTTGCAGGGGGTTTCAAAGATCATAAGGCGGGTGTTGGGCTTCATGGCGGCGCGTACGGCGTCAAGATTGGTGAAGTCCAGGAAGGCGGACTCCACGCCGAATTTGGGCAGCAGCTCGCGCAGCAGCCAGGCCGTGGCGGAGTAGGTGGTGTCGTCGCACAGCACGTGGTCGCCCGCTTTGAGGAGCGTGAGCAGCAGGGTGGAGATAGCCGCCATCCCCGTGGAAAACGCGAGGCCGGCCTCGCCGCCCTCCAGGGCCGCGATGGCCTTGCCCAGCTCGTTGTTGGTGGGGTTGGAGATGCGCGTATAGAGGTCCCCGTATTCGGGGGAGCGGCAGCGTGCCGCGCCCTGCGCCGCGTCCTCGAAGACGAAATTGTTCGTCATATAGATGGGCACGCCCAGGGAGCTGTAGGCGCTGTCGACCTCGGTGCCCACGCGGGCGGCGATGGTTTCGGGGGAGAAGCCGTAGATGGACATGGGGGCTCCTTGTTAGGTCAAGTAATCACTGATTAAGGCCGGCGCGCTATGTAGGGGACGGCCTCCGGACGTCCCTGGGCCTTAAAAATAAAGCTTTTTGCTTGCGGCGTCCCCTGCCCCAGCCCCCCTCTCTCGCGAGGGGGGCGACGCCGCGGCGCCGGGGGAGCTACACAAAGCCCTACTCCTTCTCCTCCGCCTCTTTCCGCTTCTGCGCGTCCTCGATCACCTTTTGCTGCACAGCCGCCGGCGCGTCCTCATACCGCGCGAACTCGATGCTGAAATACCCCCTGCCGGCGGTGACGCTGCGCAGCGCCGTGGCGAAGTCGCCCATTTCCGCCATGGGGACCTCTGCCTCCAGCTGCTGCATCTGGGGCTCCTCGGCCGCGCCCATGCCCATCACGCGCCCGCGCCGCTTGGTGATATCGCCCATGATGTCGCCCATGTTGTCCGTGGGCATCACGACCTTCAGCGTGCCGATGGGCTCCAGGATGGTGGGGGCGGCCTCGGGCATGGCGTTGCGGAAGCACACGTGCGCCGCCGTCTTGAACGCGATTTCCGAGCTGTCCACCGCGTGGTAGGAGCCGAAATACAGCGTGGCCTTCAGCCCCACCATGGGATAGCCCGCCAAAAATCCCCTGGCCACGCATTCGCGCAGGCCCTTTTCCACGGCGGGGAAATACTGCTTGGGCACCGTGCCGCCCACGATCTCCTCGTTAAAGACGAAGTCCTCCTCGCAGGGCTCGAAGCGGATATACACGTCGCCGTACTGGCCGCTGCCGCCGGACTGCTTCTTGTGCTTGCCCTGCTTCTCCAC